>JASHRI010000327.1 GCA_030037435.1 Candidatus Acidiferrales bacterium
CCTGAGCCGCTGCGCGACCGCATGGAGATCATCGAGCTCCCGGGCTACACGGAAGTCGAGAAAGTGCACATCGCCAAGCGCTTCCTGATTCCCAGGCAGACGAAGGAGCATGGCGTGGCGCTCGGCGAACAGATCGAATTCACCGACGAGGCGCTGCACGACCTGATTCATCACTACACGCGGGAAGCAGGTGTGCGCAACCTGGAGCGCGAAATCGCCACCCTGGTGCGCAAGCAGGCTCGACGCATGGCGGAGGGCAAGACGGACAAACTGTTCGTCACGACCGATGTGATTCGCGAAGTGCTGGGCATTCCGAAATTCCGGCTCGAGAAGGAAGTGGAGGAACGCGTGAAGCAGCCCGGCGTTTCGGTGGGACTGGTGTGGACACCCGTGGGCGGCGACATCGTGTTCATCGAGGCCAGCAAGGCGCGCGGCGGAAAGCAGTTCACCATGACCGGGCATCTGGGCGAGGTGATGCAGGAATCGATGCGCGCCGCTTTAAGCTGGGTGCGCGCGAACTCCGACCGTTACGGCATCGATCCGGACTTCTTCCGGAAGCTCGACTTGCACATTCACGTGCCGTCGGGCGCGATTCCGAAGGACGGTCCATCGGCGGGCATCGCGATGGTGACGGCGCTGGTCAGTTTGCTGACGGGACGCCCGGTGCGGCCGCGGGTTGCGATGACCGGGGAGATATCGCTCTCGGGCGTGGTGCTGCCGATCGGCGGCGTGAAAGAAAAGGTGCTGGGCGCAAAGCGAGCCGGCATCCGCGAGGTGATCCTGCCCGCGGAGAACGAGCCGAATGTGAAGGAGGATCTGAAGCCAGAAATGCTCGAAGACGTCCAGATTCACTTCGTCCGCACGGTTGAGGAGGCTCTCGAAATTGCTCTCGGCAAGTTCGAGCGGCCGATACACCCCCTTTCGGGCGGGCCGCGCGGCTCGGATCGTCCCACGGCGGGTCCGGCCGTGCACTAAGCGAAACCGAAACTAAATAAATCGAAGAGGCCCGGAGCGAATGTTCCGGGCCTTTTCTTTTTGGCGTACGAAAAGCGTTTCCTATTGCGGCGACACTCGCATTCGCGTACAGCTAGCTTCCGATGCCTTACCGTCCACGCGAACTCGTGATCCGGGCGCGCGAAGCAGCGGGAGTGCTGCTGGCGACGCTTGACCGCAACGAGATGGTGGCGCGATTTCTCGATATGTATGCGGCCGAGCATCGGCGGCCTGGACGCGCGGATCATCCCGCGTTCTATCGCGAGCAGCTCGCAACGATCCGGCGAGAAGCGATTCTTGCCATGGTGCTGCGCATCGAGGCGGCGCTGCCGGCGCGGCTGCGAGTGAGCGTGACCGTGCGCAGCACCAGGCGGCCGGCGAAAAAAAAGAAGGGAAGGAAAGGCGCGAAGGTGAAGGCGCGAAAACCGAGAGCAGCGCTCGAACTGGCGATTCCGTTTCTGGATTTATTTCGCGAGGAATTTTTCGTCGCGCTGGGGCAGTCGCTCGAGTGGAACAACGAGGATGCCGAGGAATTCTGGCGCGACCTGGGATTTTACGAATCACTAAGCTCGCGCGAGCCACGCCGCTCCGTCGGACGCGCAGCTTCTGGTCCGTTCGCTGATCGCGTGGCGCTACTGCTCGACCCCTCGCTGATGGAGCAGGCGCGGAGGGCCGCCGGAAAATTCGAGATCGAGCTGCAAGGTGCGGCCGACCGCGTATTGCGAAAGGTGTTCTCGCGCCATCGATCGAATTGAGGCGTCCGCGAAAGTTTAGGGGCGCGCTTCGAGCACGATGTTGAAAGGCGTCTCGGCGGCTCGCCGCACGCGCGTGAATCCAGCCGATTTCAGAATTTTCGTAAGACGCCCTTCGCCGGCCTGTGCGCCGAGTCCGAGTCCCACTTCCTGCGAAAGCGACGCGGGAGTGCAGAGCATCGTGGATGCGGCGTAATACACGCGACCGATTGGGTTCAGATTGTCTTCCAGCTTATCGTTGGCGAACGGTTCAACGATCATCCAAGTTCCGTTCGGATCGAGGGTCTCAAGCACGTGACGCGCCGCGCCTTCCGGATCGCCCATGTCGTGCAGGCAATCGAAGAAAGCCACGAGCTGATAGTTCTTAGCCGGATAATCCTTGGCCTTCGCGATTTCGAACGTGACCCGATCGGAAACGCCCGCTTTCAGCGCAGCTTCGCGAGCTAGCTGGATCGACTCCGGATGATAGTCGAAGCCGGAAAAAGTGGATTTCGGATACGCCTGGGCCATCAGGATCGTCGACGTGCCCAGGCCACACCCAACGTCAGCCACTTGAGCCCCGGCTTTCAGCTTCGCTTCCGTGTCGCCGAGCGAGGGAATCCACGAGCTGATTAGATTGGCGCGATAGTTAGGACGGAAGAATCGTTCCGTCCCCCTGAACAAATCAGAATCGTGCTCGTGCCAGCCGACGCCCTTGCCGCTCAGGAACGCTTCGCTGATTTTGGGTTCATCCTTAATGCAAGCGGCCACCGCTTGAAAAAATCCGGGCAGAAACACGGGACTCATTTCATCGGCAAGCGCCAATGCTTGCTCGGGCGGCAACGTATATTTTCCCGAAGCTACATCGTAGACCACGAAACCACCCGCGGCCTGTGCCGCCAGCCACTCGCGAACGTAGCGCTCGGTTGTTTTCGTTTTCGCGGCCAGTTCAGCGGAGGTGATTGGGCCCGCTCCAGCCATCGCTTTGTACAATCCGAGCCTGTCGCCGACGAGAATCAGCGCCGCGTTAATCGCCGCGCCCATTTCGCCGACGGCCTTCATCACGAATTCGTGGAGCTTTGCTCCGTCGACAGGTTGAGCCATTGATGTTGCCATGTGTCACTCCTGGGCCAGACGTACGAGAAGAGGCTGGGTAATTTTGACGGGATTCTACCAGTAGCGATTAAGCACGTCAACGACCCGCCGCTGCGCCGCCCCGGTGCACTTTCTGCTATTCTCGCGTTCGTGCTGTACATTTTCTACATTTTAGTGATCGTGCAGATCGCTCTGGGGCTGTATTCGCTCTGGGACGGTTTCAGCTGGTTTCAGATGGCCCGGCGAAGGCTCGGCTCGCATACGGGCTTTTACGCGCCAGTGACGGCAGTGATCTGTCCATGCAAGGGCTCGGAGCCAGGCCTCGAAGAAAACTTGATGGCGCTCACGCGGTTTGAATATCCCAGCTACGAAATTTATTTTTCTCTGGCAACGAGTCTCGATCCCGCGCTGAAAATTATCGAGCGCGTCAAGGCAGCAAGCCAGCGGCCAGTGCATATCGTGATCGCCGGACCGCCCGAAGATTGCAGCGAGAAAGTGTTCAACCTGCGCCGAGCGGTCGAGGCGCTGCCGGAGAATTTCGAGGTCTACGCGTTTGTCGATTCTGATGTGCGGCTCGGGCGCCGATGGCTTAGCAAGCTGGTTGCGCCGCTGCAGGACGTGCGCATCGGGGCGACCACCGGTTATCGCTGGATCATTCCCAACCGACGGAGCGGCGCGGGAGGGTTCGCGTCGGCGATGGCATCTGCGTGGAATGCGTCGATTGCGACCATGCTCGGGCGGCCGCGCGAGAATTTCTGCTGGGGTGGAGGGACCGCGATCCGCCGCAGCGCGTTCAACGACGCTAAGGTGCTGGAGGCATGGAAGGGCGCGGCCAGCGACGATCTGGCGCTGACCCGCGCGCTGGAAGACTCCGGGAAAACGATCGTCTTCTGCCCCGAATGCCTGGCGGCCACGCTGCATCCCTGGACAAATCCGGACCTGATGGAGTTCACGAATCGGCAAATTCTGATCACGCGGGTTTATTCGTCGCGGCGCTGGATGATGGGAGCGGCCGCGCACCTGAGCTACTCGATCACGCTGATCTACGCGGCCATCGCCATTTTTGTCACGATGATCGGCGGCGATCCGTGGTTCCAGCTTGCGCTGCTGGCGCTGGTGATACCGCTGCTAGCAGCCATGAAGGGCGCGCTGCGAACCATGGTGATCAGCGATCTGTTGCCCGAATGGAAGGCGCAGCTAGGCGAGTGGGGTTGGGCGTGGACGGCGTTGGCGCCGGTGGTGCCATTTCTGTTCGCCTGGAATTTTCTGTCGTCCCTTTCGACCCGCCGAATCCGCTGGCGGGGGGTCCGGTACGAACTGGTTTCCGCGAGCGTCACACACGTTCTGAAGCGCTAGCGCGAGTCCCTTCCTTTTTTCGACCGAGCTGATACTTTTTCCCGCGCCGCCCGTATACTCAGGGTAGAAAGCAGCCTTCCCCGGTTTGCGAATCGAAGGAGTTGACATATGGCGAACGTTACCAGCCCTTCCGTGCAAGCATCCGCACCGGAAGAGATCGGCTCTATCGGACGGATCTTTGGCGTGCTGTTCAGCCCCAAAGCGACATTTCAGTCCATCGTGCGGCGCCCCACGTGGCTGCTGCCGCTGGTGCTGGTCGTACTGCTGTCCGTCGTCGTAATCGGAATATTCAGCCATCGCGGTGGATGGCTGCCGTATTTGCAGAGGCAGCTAGCCAACAATTCGCAATTTCAGCAGCTGCCGGCGCAACAGCAGCAGCAGAGGCTTGCTGTCGCGCTCAAATACACGCCGCCGTTTGTTTACGGTGAGGTAGTGGTGCTCGTTCCGGTTGTGCTGATCGTCACTGCGGCCGTCTTCCTGGCCGTTTTCAATCTGGTGAGCGGCACGCAACTGAAGTTCAAGACTTGCTTCGCGATCGTCTCGCATGCCTGGGTGCCTGGAATTATTTCGGGGATTTTAGGCGTGGCGGTGATGCTCCTCAAAGACCCGGCGACGGTGGACCTGCAAAATATTGTGGTCGCAAATGCGAGCGCGTTTATTTCGAGCGATGCGGCCCGGTGGAAAATCATGCTGCTGAGTTCCTTCGACATCTTCTCGTTTTGGGAGATGTTTCTACTGGCTGTCGGCTTTGGCGTTGCAGCTCCCCGAAAACTGACCACGGCCAAAGCATTTGTTTCGATCTTCGTGGTATGGCTTATCTACGTCGCCTTGAAGGTCGGGGCCACGGCGGCCTTCTCCTGATAAACTGCGCGGGATGGGTTTTCGCTTCGAGGTTCTCGCCACCGATCCATCGGGTGCGCGCCTGGGGCGTCTGACGACTCCCCACGGCGTGATCGACACGCCGGCATTCATGCCCGTCGGAACGGCTGCGACCGTGAAGGGGCAGACGCAGCAAGACCTAGAAAACCTCGGCGCACAGATCCTGCTCGCCAACACCTACCATTTGTATTTGCGGCCGGGCCACGAACTGATCCGCGAACTTGGTGGCTTGCACCAATTCATGTCGTGGCCACGGCCGATCCTGACAGACTCCGGCGGTTTTCAGGTATTCAGCCTCAGCGCGCTTCGCCGCGTTGCAGACGAAGGCGTCACGTTTCGCTCGCACCTGGATGGTTCCGAGCATTTCCTTTCGCCCGAGAAGGCTCTCGAAATTCAGATCGCGCTGGGTGCGGATATCATCATGGTGCTCGACGAATGCATCGCCGCATCGTCGCCCGAATCCGCGGCGAGCGAAGCAGCAGTGCGAACGTTCGATTGGGCGCGGCGCTCGCACGATTATTTCCGTGAGCGTGGCAACGCAGCCCGCCAGATGGTTTTCGGCATCGTACAGGGTGGCACCTACCTTCGGTTGCGCCATAGGAATGCAGACGCGCTGGTTGATCTCGATTTTCCCGGTTATGCAATTGGTGGACTGGCGGTAGGCGAATCGCACGAGGTGACCTGCGAGATGACGCACGAAGTGGCATCGCGGCTGCCGGTGGATCGCCCCCGTTATCTGATGGGAGTCGGAAAGCCGGAGCAGATTACGGACTACGTGAAGCTCGGCGTGGACATGATGGACTGCGTATTGCCGACGCGCAGCGCGCGGCACGGTTGTTTATTTACATCGAAGGGTCGAATTCTCATTCGCAACGCTCAATACGCGAGCGACCCGCGGCCCCTGGACGAAGACTGCCGCTGTGCGGTCTGCCGAAGATATTCGCGCGCATATTTGCGGCATCTTTATTGCACGGGAGAGTTTCTCGCGACGATCTTGAACACCCACCACAACCTCTACTTTTACCTTGACATGATGGAGAAAATTCGGGAGGCTATCCGTTTTGGGAACCTGGAAAGCTTCCGCTCTGACCTTCAGGCACGCCTCAAATAGGCAAACCCAAGCGGGCGCTGGGTGCGGTAAAGGGTGGAGCAGCTTCTGCGGGGAAAGGTTCCGGAACCTGCCGGCCTCGGCAGGAGCGGCGCTACGGCGAAAAAGGCGCAATGATCGTGACATTCGGCATGGAAATTCCGGTGACGCTGGCGGTCCTTGCGCAATCCTCCTCGCAACCAAGCGGGATGACGCTGTTTCTTCCGCTGATCCTTATTTTCGGCATTTTTTATTTTCTGATGATCATGCCAGCGCAACGGCGCCAAAAAAAGGCGGCGGAAATGCTTCGGAATCTGAAGAACGGCGACAAGGTAATCACCAACGGCGGCATCTACGGCACGATTGTCGGACTGGAAGGCGACGCGATTCAGCTTCGCATCGCTGAGCAAGTGAAGATCAAGGTTTCGCGCAACGCCATCTCCGGCCTCCAGCCGGAAGTTAGTAAGGAGAGCTAGCAGCCCGCATGAGTTCACAGCTTAGATGGAAGTTCATTTTTATCGTGGGCGTGCTGCTGTTCTGTGTATACGGCGTGATTGGCGTTCCCGATTTCCCCACCTCTGTCAGAACCCTGAAAGACAACCTTATAAATCGGATCAAACTCGGACTCGATCTGAAGGGCGGAAGCCACCTCGTACTGCAAGTCCAGGTGGAAGAAGCCATCGGCCAGCGCTGCGATGAAGCCGTCGACGAATTGACCAAACAGGTTCGCGAGAAGAATCTTCTTTCCGCTACCGGGGAAATCAACCGCGTGGACGACACGCACATTTTGGTGCGTAACTTAAATCCGGAGACTTCCGGCACCTTCCGCGACATCGTAAGCAATCAATTCACCGATTGGTCCATGGCTCCTGCCGCGGGTGAAACGAACGGCTATCTGTTGACTATGAAGCCTTCGGTGATTTCCGATCTCCGCACCGACACCATGAATCAGGCGCTTGAGACAATCACTCGGCGCATAAATGCCCTAGGACTTGCTGAGCCGACGATCGCATTTACCGGCCGCGGCAACGACGAAATTTTGGTGCAACTCCCGGGCGAAGGAGATCCTACTCGGGCAAAGTCCGTGATTCAGGCAGGTGGCCAGCTTGAGTTGCAGCTCCTGGCCGACGATCAAACTTATCCATCGGAAGCGGCCGCTCTGGCTGCGCATAATGGCGTTCTGCCAGTCGGCACGATGGTCGTTCCAGGCCGATCCGAGAATTCAACCGCTGCGGATCAATCGGACGTCTATTACATTCTTGACCGTGCGCCGATCGTCACCGGGCAGGACCTTCGGGGCGCAACGCCTCAGCCCAGCACAAATTATCCAGGGCAATATGAAGTGGATTTCGAGTTGTCGACGGCTGCCGCGGCGAGATTTGGGCCGTTCACCGAGTCGAATATCGGGCACAAGATGGCGATCGTCCTCGACCACAAAGTCTATACGGCGCCCGTGATCAACGGCCGCATCGATGATCGCGGCGAAATCGAAGGAAACTTCAGCGAGGATTCGGCCAAAGATTTGGCCCTGGTGCTTCGTGCGGGCGCGCTGCCTGCTTCGATTAAGTACCTTGAAGAGCGTACGGTGGGCCCATCGCTCGGAGCAGACTCGATCCGCGAAGGCGTGCGAGCTTCGATCGGCAGCATCATCGTGGTGATGATCTTTCTGGTGATCTATTACCGGTTGAGTGGTGTCAATGCAGTTGTGGCCTTGTTTCTCAACCTCGTCATTTTGGTGGCGTTCATGGCGTATGCGGGGGCAGTCCTGACGCTTCCTGGCATTGCAGGGGTGATCTTAACCATTGGCATGGGCGTGGACTCCAACGTGCTCGTATTTGAGCGCATACGGGAGGAGCTGCGCGCCGGCAAGGCCAACGCTCCCGCGGTCGACATAGGCTTCGACCGAGCGTTTTTGACCATCATCGACACTCACGTGACGACACTCGTGTCCTGCGCTTTTCTCTTTTTGTTCGGTACTGGGCCCGTCAGGGGTTTCGCGGTCACCCTTGTGATCGGCTTGATTGCGAACCTGTTTACGTCGATTTACGTGTCGCGCGCGATTTTCGATTTGCACTTGTCTCGCATGGAGCGGCAGGCGGAGCTGAGCATCTAGAGCAAGCCCTCGTGCTCGATAGTCTGGCCGCAAGAGAGTTTTTTAGACCGCCGTTGCGCCGTATGGGAACAATACCGGCCGCAGCGGTGTCAAATGCGGGTGGATAGGACTCGGCATGGAATTCTTCCATAGTGTGAACATTGACTGGATGGGGAAGGCAAAGTATTTCGTCACGCTTTCCCTGATCCTCCTGGCCGTTGGCTGGATTTCGATCCTTCGAAATCACGGCATGCGCTATGGAATCGACTTCCGCGGTGGCACGCTCGTCTATGTCCGTTTCGCCGGCAAACCGCCCATCAACGACATTCGCAAGGGACTGGAGCAGGCCGGCCTGAAGAACAGCACGATTCAGGGGATCAGCGACACGCACGATGTGGCTTCGCAGAACGACGTGGTGATTGGCCTCGAGCAGGGCAGCAGCGACGAGACGCTCGATGCGGGGAAGCAGAAGATCCTCGACGTGCTGCACAAGACATTTGGTACGGACACCTCTGGCCGACCCGACTTCAATGCCGTCACCCCATCGGCGCTGACCGCGGACCTGACTGAAAAGGATCCACTCTCGCTGAAGACCAATGCCGGTGATCGTTACAAAGAACTGGCCGCCAGTCTGACCTCTGCTCGCGATTCGGGGCACGAAGGCATCATCACGAATTTCAACGAGCTCGCGAATGTTCCGGGCGTGACGCCTGCGGTCCTTCAGACTCTCGCGTCCGATTATGCGCTGAGCAATTTCACCGTTCGCGACGCGGAAATCGTGGGTCCGAAAGTGGGAGCGCAGTTGAGGCGGCAGGCACTGCTGGCAACCCTATATGCCTTGGCGGGAATGTTGGTGTATATTGCGTTCCGTTTTGAATGGGTTTACGGGGCCGCGGCCGTCATTGCCGTCTTCCACGACGTGCTGATAACGCTCGGGTTCTTTTCGCTATTTCATTACGAAATTTCGCTGACTGTAATAGCCGCGCTGCTGACTCTGGTCGGTTACTCGATGAACGATACGATTGTGATCTTCGATCGTGTGCGTGAGGACATCCGGCTGATGCGGCGGGATAAATTTCCGGATATCGTCAACAAGGCGATCAATCAGACTTTATCGCGCACAATTCTTACGAGCGGCCTTACCTTCCTCACCGTTTTGGTGCTTTACCTTCTCGGCGGTGAAGTTCTTCGAGCGTTCTCTTTTGCTATGGTGGTGGGAGTTGTGGTAGGAACGTACTCCAGTTTTGGGATTGCTGCACCGATCGTGGTGCTGTGGAACAAGTATCATCCGAGCCAGGGTCAGGGAGCAACCGTCCGCGCCGGATCCGCAGCCGAGAAGCGCGTGCCGGCAGCTGCAAGGAGATAGGCGATGTTCGACCAACTAGTTGTATCCAGTGTGCATGGAAACAAAACGCACAAGTCATGGACCGTGGCACTCTCCGCTGCGATCCAATTCATCATCCTGGGCATCTTGATCTTGATTCCTCTCATCTACACCGAGGCCCTGCCCACGGCCATGCTCAGCACATTCCTAGTTGCGCCGCCGCCCCCGCCGCCGCCCCCTCCTCCTGCACCGAAGACTCAAGTCATACAGCGTCCGCGGATCGTGCAGCCGCAGCGAATGGTGGCGCCCACGGTGATTCCGAAGAAAATTGAAGTGGTAAAGGATGCGGCGCCCGATGTGGGCGCGATTGGCGGAGTCGGTGTTCCGGGTGGTACCGGCGGCCCGCTGGGGGGCATCGTTGCCTCGATTGCGCCGCCGCCGCCGAAGCCGGTTACCCCGCAGCGCATCCGCGTCGGAGGTAACGTGCAAGCGGCGTCCCTGCTGCGCCAAGTGCAGCCGGTCTATCCGCAGATTGCGCGGACCGCGCATATCTCCGGCACTGTCCTGTTGCACGCAGTAATCGCCAAGGATGGAACGATTCAGGAGCTGACTTACGTTTCTGGACCGGCGCTGCTGATGCGAGCCGCAATGGACGCTGTGCGCGAATGGCGCTATAAGCCCACGCTGCTCAATGGCGACCCGGTGGAAGTGGATACAACGATTCAGGTGGTCTTTTCGCTCGGTGGTGGCTAGAAATTGAGACCGGGCCCGCCCGCGGGTCCGCCTCGAGGGGCATGGGAATAACGACCGGCAGAATCAGGACTGCCGTGTTCGATTGGGATCGACGGAGGAGGATCGAACGCTATGTTTGCGAATTTGGTTTGGGCTAGCTTGATCATGCTGTTGCAGGATGAAAGCAGTGGCGGCGGCATGAGTTGGAACCTTGTAGACATGTGGCACAGCATGGGCGTGCCGGCCAAAGTAGTTGTGATTATTCTCTTCATCATGTCTGCCTGGTCCGTGGGCATCATGATCGACCGCTGGCTCATGTACAGCGCCGCGCGAAAACAATCGCGCGTCTTCGTGCAGCAAGTCGCTGGAGCCCTCAAAGACAACAAGCTCGACGAAGCGATTTCAATCGCCGAGCGCAACAAGAAGAGTCACATTGCCAAGGTGGTCGCCACAGGCCTTTCGGAATTCCAGGCGGCATCGACGCAGGTGAATGACGAAGAAGTGATCGAGGCGGCCAAGCGTGGTTTGGAACGCTCGGTAGCCATCGTGCACGCCGAAATGAAGCGCGGCCTTTCGGGTCTCGCCACCATCGGTTCCACGGCTCCCTTCGTCGGCCTGTTCGGCACGGTGATGGGCATCATCAACGCGTTTAAGGGAATCGCGAACACCAAGGTCACGGGCCTTTCGGCGGTCGCCGGCGGTATCGCAGAAGCCTTGGTCACGACGGCGCTCGGATTGCTCGTCGCCGTGCCCGCGGTTTGGACCTTCAACTATTTCACGAACCGCGTGGAAGCCTTTGACGTGGAGATGGACAACTCCTCGATGGAGTTGATCAACTACTTCATCACTCGCCGAGGCGGAAAGAAGTAACCAAATGGCTTACAAACCCAAAGCGCCGCCGGTGATGGCCGCCCCAAACGTTATTCCGATGGCGGACATCATGCTGGTGCTGCTGATCATCTTCATGGTGATCACACCTATGTTGCACAAGGGCGTTCCTGTCAACATGGCGTCGGCGACAAACGTCGATAAGATGCAGGCTGCGGACAAGGACGACGCGATCATCGTTGCCGTTACTCGCGACGGCAAAATCTATCTAGGCAACAACGAGCTTCCCTTGGATCAGATTACCGACAACATCAAGGACGAACTCTCCAACCGCCTCGATAAGACCGTGTTCGTCCGCTCTGATGCCCGAGCGAAATACGGCGATGTGGTGAAGGCCGTCGACGCCGTTCGCGCTGCGGGCGTCGAAAACCTCGGGTTGTTGACCGAGCAGACGCCTGCCAACCGCAATCTCCCGCCGCCTCCGCCTGTCGGCGGCGCCGAGTAGCTAGGCTGGCCGAGTAAAGGAGCAGTTCCCATGGCAATGGCAGTAGGTGGAAAAGGGGGGGTGGTATCGGACCCGAACGTCGTTCCGCTGATCGACGTCTTGCTCGTGCTGATCATCATTTTCATGGTCATCACACCCAGGACGCCCACGGGACTCAAGACGCTCGTTCCTCAGCCCGCTCCGCCCAACCAAAAACAAGCCGAACCCGACAGCCGGACCATCGTCGTCCAGGTGATGGCGAACGGGCAGTTGAAAATCAATCAGGACGATACCACTTGGGCGGATCTCGGGCCGAGACTGTCCGATATATTCAAGGAGCGCGCCGACAAGATCGCTTTCGTCAAGGGCGAGGACAGCGTGGAATTCGCCACCGTAGCCCACGCGATCGACATCATGCGCGGTTCGGGCATCGATCACGTTGGTCTGATCACCGCCAAAATCGAGGCGGGGCAGTAACGGCCGAGAGAGACGTCCGCAAAGCACCGCAGGCACAGTGCAGGTGACGGAGACGACGGGCGCGGTGCTCCGCGCGACTGAATCGATTGGAATCATAGGCAGCCAGCATGGGTGGGGGAAGTAGCCGGAATCATTGCCATAACGTGTCCGGCTCGGTAAAATGCCGGCCCTGACGGGCGGGCCTGTGGTCTGATCGTGGCCACATTTTTCAAGCCATTTTATCAAGGAGAGCAGGGATGCAACGGAAGCCCCACGTTCTTTTCTTCGCGGTCGTCCTTGTCGCTGCTTTCGCAGCGGGAACCGGCTGCAACAAGCTCAAAGCGCGCGACAGGCTCAATAAAGGCGTCAATGCCTACAAGAATGCCCAGTTCGACGTGGCCATTGAGGACTTCAAGGAAGCCAAGGATCTCGACCCGACGCTCACGAATGCTCAGCTTTACCTCGCCGCAGCGTACGCCAGCCAGTACATTCCCGGCGCTCCATCGCAGGAAAACGTTCGCAACGGTCAGGCGGCCATTGACGAGTACAAGCAGATCCTGCAGGACAATCCGGATAATCTCAACGCGATCGACGGCATTGGATCCATCCTCTACAACATGGGAACGTCGCCCTACGACGAAGCCAAGCTCCAGGAATCCAAGCAGTACCACCAGAAGCATATTCAACTGAGCCCCAACGACCCGGAACCATACTACTGGGTTGGCGTAATCGACTGGACCCTGGCTTATCGTGCCAATCTTGAGGCGCGCGACGCGTACAACCGAACCGCCAATCCTAAGAAACAGATCAAGGAAAACGATCCTCTGCCGCCGAAAATTGCCGCCGACTTCACCACCAAGTACAGCTCAACCGTCGACGAAGGCATCTCCAGCTTGAACAAGGCCGTCAGCTTGCGTCCCGATTACGACGATGCCATGGCCTATCTCAACCTGATGTTGCGCCAGAAGGCGGATATGGAAACCACCACGGACGCTCGCAACGACGATCTGAAGCAGGCGGATGATCTTGTCGACAAGGTGAAGGCCATCAAGCAAAAGAAGGCGCAGATGCAGCCCACTTCCTAGCGCCAGTCGCGCCGAGGGAGATGAATTTGGCCGGCGGGCCGCTTGCGTCCGCCGGCTTTTTTTACGCCGATGAACGAACTTCTCAAATCTCACCCTTCGAGAATCTTTGGCTTGATTGTCCTCGTCGCGCTCCTGGTGTGCGGGGTAGCGCTTTCGCTTCCCGCTCGGCGTTCCACGGCGCTTCCGTCCCCCTCAATCGGGGCTGCGGCACCCGGCGTCAGCGATCCATGGACCGCCGCGGAAACAGTTCAGTCTCTTGCACTAGTCAAGGAACTCTCCGCTGGAAAAGCCGCGAATCGCCCCACCGTCGTTTGTGTCGCACCTCGTTTTCTCTATGAGGGAGGCCACATTCGCGGCGCCGTCTATCATGGTCCCGGGTCTTCGCCGCAAGGGCTCGACGATCTGAGGAAATGGGCCCAGCATATTCCGCGCTCTACGAACCTCGTGGTTTACTGCGGTTGCTGCCCTCTCGACCATTGCCCAAATCTCCGTCCTGCGTTTCAGGCGCTCTATTCCATGGGTTTCACCCACCTGCGGGCTCTGCTGCTGCCTACCAACTTCTATACAGACTGGGCCAGTAAAGGTTTTCCCACAGAGAAGGGCAGCAAATAAAAGGTTATCCCCTCGAAAAGGGCGATTGGAGCGCTGCGTCAAAATTGGTTTCTGCCCTACGAATGGCACTCGGTATTCAGTCGAGCCGGACGTTAATTGCAGGTAAAGTTTCGGAGCGGAGGGTCAGGCATGACTCTTTTTCATGTAATAGCCGTACAGCGCCAGTCCGATTCCAGCCAGAAACAAAAGCGGAATCAGAAATTGCGACACGATCGGCTGGAAAGCGACCGGAAGTTGAAAGGGTGATCCATAGCCTCCCACGAAATAATAGATCAGCCCCGCTAGGAGCATGTATAGCATCCCCTGGCGCACCTTCCTGTGCGCCTGAGCGTTCGACCATTGCGGCTGTGCCGCATGGACGTTTGGCACTTCCGGAAGCGTCTCGCGGCAATAAGGGCATTGCCTGTGGACGTTCGAAACCGATTTTCCGCAGAACGGACATTGCCTCGCTGGCATGACCTTGGCCCCTTTTTAGCATCGTAGATTCCCGAATCCTTCGTGTCAAACCTGCAGTAGCCAAAAGATAAACTGCGAACTCCAAATCGGGACGTATTCACTGAATCTAACCCCGTCACGAACGAAAAGTCGCGCTACCCGGCTCCCCTATGCCAGGGAGCCCCTTAACACCGCGGTGATCTTTGCGGCGCAGTCGCCACGAGCTGTTAACTGTGACAGGTGTCTCTAACCGTCGGTTGACCGATTCTCTGAAAGATCCAATAGGGTGCCTGGATTTCATGCCCCGATCGAGGTGAATGCACAATGCCAGACTATACTGCCGTTTGCGCCAATTCGGGCAGGAGGCGATTGGTTCAGACTGTTCTTTCAGTTGCAGCCGTTGGCGTGGTGGCGCGAGCTGGAATCGAGTTGGCAGCTCCCGGAAGGCTTGGCGCCCAAACCAACCTCAGCCCTGACGCAGCTTTGCAACAATTGGTCGATGGCAACGAGCGTTTCGCCGCAAATCGTCTGACGTCGATTAAGCAGGATCTGAGCATGTTGAGGCAACAGACCGTGGATAAGCAAGAGCCGTTTGCCGCCGTGCTTGCATGCGCTGATTCTCGCGTCCCCGTCGAGCTGATTTTCGACCAAACGATCGGCGACGTTTTCGTCACCCGCGTCGCCGGCAATATCGCGACACCGGAGATAATAGCCAGCCTCGAGTACGGCGTTGCCGTGCTGGGAGTGAAAGCCCTCGTTGTGCTCGGCCACAGCGGCTGTGGAGCAGTGAAGGCCGCGATGAAAGCCGATAGCGTGCCCGGGCAAATCAGCACTTTATATCCGCACCTTAGGCCGGCAGTCGAGCGATCCGATGGGAATTTCACCAAAGCAATCGAAGCCAATGCGAAGTTTCAAGCCGAACTGCTTCGCACGTCCTCAACTGTGGTTCGCGACGCCGTCAACGCTGGGAAACTAGACGTAAAGTCCGCGGTTTATGACCTCGCCACCGGCAAAGTTACGATGAATTGAACGCCCAGCTTCGGTTAATGCGTTGAGCGGGAGGACGAGTGCCACAGAAAGCCTGGGGCATAGCCTGATTCGAGATCCTGGGAACCGCAATGGTTATACGCAACGTAGTCCATGCAGTGCGCGCAAGGCTACTGATACTCGTGCTCGCATCCGCGGTGATTGTTTTAGTATTGGCGGCCACGTTGATTCATTTCGGATCAGCCCGTACCGCACCTGCGGCGGCAACTGCCAGCAGCAGTCCAGTCGCACCGGCCGAGGAGGAGGTCAGTCAAGACCTTCCCTTGCCCACGGAGCGTTGGACCGGAGATCTGGATGGTATGTTCAAGCGTCGCCGAGTTCGAGCCCTTGTGGTCTACAGTCGTTCAGCTTTCTTCTATGACCGAGGCCGCCCCAGGGGTACCGCTTACGAGGCATTGCACGCCTTTCAAGCCACGCTAAATCGCCAATTTAAGACCGGCAACCGCCCCATCACCGTGACGTTTCTACCAGTCGGATATAACCAACTGGAGGCGGCTCTCACGAGTGGCCTGGGTGACTTGATTGCAATTCCGGTTGCAATTACCCCAGAGCGCCAACAAAAAGTAGCGTTTTCTATCCCCATCGCGACGCATGTGACCGAAATAGTAGTCACAGGACCGGCCGCGTCCCGCGTTACGAGCCTGGACGACTTAAGCGGTAAGGAAGTCTTCGTGAATCCTTTGACGGTCTACTACCAGAACATCCAGAGCCTTAATAAATCGCTCACGAGCCAGGGGAAGAAGCCAATCATCCTGCAGGCCGCTGACGACCACCTCGGAGACGAGGATCTGCTCGAAATGGTCAATGCAGGATTGATTCCCGCCACCGTTACATTAAGCGTGAGGGCACAGTTCTGGGCGAAAGTTTATGGTCAGCTTCACCTGTGCTCGGAATGCGTAGTCAGCAACGACGAGGAATTAGGATGGGTAATGCGTAAGGACGAGCCGCAACTAAAGATGAAAGTAGACGCATTTGCAAAAACGCACCGCATGGGCACGTTATTCGGAAATACGCTACTGAGGCGATATCTACAGAACACCAAGTGGGCCACGGATGCCACCAGCGAAACTGACATGAACAAGTTTAGGCTATATGTAGAGTTTTTCAAAAAGTACGCGGCGCAATATGATTTCGACTATTTGATGTTGGAGGCAATGGGTTACCAGGAGTCACAACTCAATCAAAGCCTGAGAAGCTCCCGGGGCGCAGTGGGAATTATGCAAGTGATACCTCGATACGCCGCAGCATCCCCGATCAACATTCCGAACGTGAACACGGCCGAACCCAATATCCACGCAGGGGCGAAAATGTTGCGTCACATTTCGAGCACTTACTTTAATGACGATAAGCTCGATCCCCTCAACAGGACCCTTTTCACATTTGCTGCCTATAATGCCGGTCCAACGCGTATTGCCAGCCTTCGCAAGAAAGCCGCAAGTCAAGGGTTGAATCCCGACCAATGGTTTGGAAATGTCGAACTTGTGGTGGCACAAAACGTCGGCCAAGAAACCGTCCAATATGTCAGCGATATCTACAAATACTACGTCGCCTATAAGTTGGTTCTCCAACAAATGCAAGTGCAGCAAAAGGACGAACATCTCAGGCACCTGTAGGTTATACTCATGGGCCTCTGACGCGGCCCACTACGGCCTGGTAAACGCGAAAAAGCGTCTACTCGGCTGCCGCAGCTCAGCGGCGCCGCGACTGCGGGAACGCTAGCTGGCGGTTCGGTGATGGTGCTGCTGTTTGCGTCCGCGCCAAACGAAAAAAACAATCACTGCTGCGACAAGCACCGCGAATATGATCGCGGCGATCGCTACGGCACGCTCGTTTTGCTCAATCAAGCGGATCAGATCGTGTCCATAACGTTCGGCAAGGAACGCCAGAATCGTGTACCTTACTGCCCGTCCCAAAGTGACCGCCGCCAGAAATTGTTTCACCGGATACTGGGCAGCTCCCGCAGCCACGACGAACACAACCAGGGGCACCGGAGGCGGCGCCAAAGCGGGAATGACGAGAGCGCTGAATCCCCAGCGGTTGAAGATCTTCTTAATCTTGTCCATTCGTCGGCGCCGAAGTCTGCGCTCAAGCGTCTTTTGCCCGCCTTTGCGGGCCAGGCGATATGTGATGAACTCGCCGAACACCGATCCGGCCGTGGCCATCACAGCGTAATAGATCCACCAGTCCGGCTGGCGAATGCACAGAAGGATCGTGACTAGGTCCATGCTGCCGGGAATAGGAAGGAGCGAGGCATCGAGCACGCCAAGGGGTATTAGACCCACGCCGCCGAGATGGATGAACCAGCGGCGGAGGTCATGCCCCGAAGCAGCCATCAATGCCGCAGTGATTGGGCCCATCATCGTTTCCAAATTTCCGAACAGCTAGAACAGGCCCGGTTGGCGGCGAGGTTCATCGATTTCGAAGTGCTTGTAGGCAAGCGCCGTGGCGATGCGGCCCCTGGGAGTGCGGTCGAGCAAACCGAGCTGCATCAGGTACGGCTCGTAAATCTCTTCAATTGCATCTTCCTCTTCGCTCAGCGAAGCAGCAATCGTGTTTAGCCCGACGGGCCCACCCGAATATTTCTGTATAACGGTAAGCAGAAGGTTGCGGTCAATTTCGTCCAGGCCATGCTCGTCTACGCCAAGCATTTTGCACGCGTCCCGAGCGGCAGCAAGCGTGACGTGGCCGTCAGCGCGAACCTGCGCGTAGTCGCGGACACGGCGAAGCAGGCGGTTGGCCACGCGCGGAGTGCCTCGGCTGCGGCGCGCGATTTCAGCGGCGGCATCCTGGTCGATAGCAATGCCAAGAATCTTGGCAGAGCGCAGGAGAATTTTTTCGAGATCGGCGGGCGTGTAGAAGTCAAGGCGATGGACGATGCCGAAGCGTGAGCGCAGCGGCGCCATAATCAGCCCCGCGCGCGTGGTGGCGCCGATCAGCGTGAAGCGGTTGAGTTGATAGGGGTGGACCCGGGCGCCCGGGCCCTGCCCGATGATCAAATCGACGCGAAAGTCCTCCATGGCCGGGTAGAGAATTTCCTCGAGCGCCGGCTGAAGGCGATGAATTTCGTCGAGGAAAAAGAAATCACGCGGATCGAGCGCGGTAAGTACGGCGGTAAGGTCACCCTTTTTTTCCAGCAGCGGTCCGGAGCTGATCTTGATCGACGAACCCATCTCGTGCGCGAGGATTTGCGCGAGGGTCGTCTTGCCGAGGCCGGGAGGGCCGTACAGCAGCACGTGGTCGAGCGATTCACCTCGGGCGCGCGCCGCCTCGACGGCGATTTGCAGATTTTCCTTTACCCGATCCTGGCCGATGTAGTCGTCAAAGTTCGTGGGACGGACGCTGGCATCCAGTCGCGCCTCTTCATCCAGGGCGCGGCCCGAAACAATTCGACTGCGATTGTCGGGCATTCTCCTCGCTTCGGGCATTTAGGGCTCCTCGAAGACGCCGATCGGTCGTTCACTCTCGGTCAGAGCTCCGCCGTCCATCACGGCAGCGCATGCGGCCGTCGTCAAAATCTAGCCTGCACGAGCTCCCTTTTGCAATGCTGAGCCGCCCAGAAGCTGCAGCGCAGCCCTTAAAAGCGATTCAAAATCCGTCGCGCCCGCGGAGCGAGATTGCTCGACGGCGCGCTCGACCGAGCGTTCGTCATAACCGAGATTGACCAGCGCGGAGGCCACGTCCGATTCAAGTTGCGAACGGGTGGCGGGCTTACCCATTTCGGGCACATCGACTGCGGCAAGTTTATCGCGTAACTCAACGACGATGCGCTCGGCCGTTTTCTTGCCGACGCCTGGAATGCGCACAAGCTGCGCGATATCGCCCTTGCGGATCGCTGGCACCAGATCGTCGATGCCCATGCCGGAAAGAATTTTCAGCGCGAGCGACGGACCGACTCCCGACGCGGAAATCAGTAGCTCGAAGCACTGCTTTTCGCGCGCCGTGAGAAATCCATACAGCGACAACTGATCCTCGCGCACGTGAGTGTGAATCAGCAGCGTGGTTTCGTCGTGCAGCGCGCCAAGGCTCGTGTAGGTGGAAAGCGGAATCTGCACCTGATAACCCACCCCGGCAACATCCACGAGCACCTGATTCGGGCGCTTATCCGTAAGCTTGCCGCGGAGCGAGCCAATCATGTCGAACGATTATCAACGAGCGCGAGCGGAGGTGTCAACGCAGAGCCGATGATCGGGGATTGTGCACATAACAAGAGGCTTCTCTCCGCAAGCAGAAATCCTGAGCCTAGATATACAAGAATTCGGAGTTGCGCGAATCTACGTAAATACGGATTACGGCTATGAGTATTGAGCAAATTATAATTTGTTTGCATCCTACGAAACATTGCGCAAATCACACTCGTATCTACTATCGATTGGAATTTCCTGACGTCCAATCGAAGTAACGCTCAGAACTTTTTTCGGAGCGAATGTCACCTGCCAAGGGAGGAACGATCATGTATCGCCGTGGGATGGTTCTTGCAGTCTCGATGCTGACGGCGCTGTTGCTGGCGCTGCCGATGGCCGCGCGCACACCAAAAAATTCCAAATCGATCGTCACCGACATGAATCTGTTGAACCTGTCGTCGCTCGGCGGCACGTCACTGAAGGCCGGATCCTACAAGGTCCGCGTCGACGATTCCAAAGTGACGGTCGAGCAGAACGGAAAAATGGTCGCCCAGGCGCCGGTGCAGTGGAAAGACAGCCCAAACAAAGCGTCGTATTCCTCGTTTGTGACCGATGGACGAGGAGTGACGGAAATTCACTTCAGCGGCAAAACACAGTACGTAGAAATCACCGAATAGGGATCGTCGACCGGCGAGACCGGCGGGGCGGGTTCTCCGCCGGTCGCAGCCGCGAACGATCTTTCGCGAGAGTTTCCTCAGTTGCAGTATCAAGTTTGCGTCGCGCGTGTGTGGCGCGATCATCTACGCCTCGGTCCGATTGAGCCGGCAAATCCACCAGATTAGAGGATGCGGGTCGCGAATTGTTGCGATAACGCGCGCGCGCGCCGAAAAGCTTCTGAACATTCGAGTCCGACAGTAATTGCTGCTTCCCTAGAATCTCGGTCACCAGCGACACATGAGCGCAGTGCTCGACGGTTTCCATCCTAAGGAAAGCGGTAAGCAGATCCTCGCCGTAGGTCACTACGCCGTGATTGGCCATGAGAATCGCGTCGTGATCGGGAATTAGCGGCGCAAGAGCTTCCGCCAGTTCAGGTGTGCCCGGAGTGCCGAAGCGCGCAAGGGGGATTCGGCCGAGTCCAATAACGAGCTCGCACAAGATGGGCCGGTCGAGCGCGATACCAGCGGCAGCGTGGCCTGTCGCGATGGGCGGATGCGCGTGGCAAACGGCGCTTACGTCAGGCCGAAGGCGATAAATGAGGAGATGCATGCCTAGCTCGGAAGACGGTCGTCGTGTGCCACTCAGCTGGTTTCCCTGGAAATCGGTAACGACCAGGTCATCCGGGGTCATCATGCTCTTGCTCATGCATGTGGGCGAAGCAAGGACGCGGTCAGGACCCAAGCACAGGGAAATGTTTCCGTCGGTGGCTACCGCAAAGCCGCGTTCGTGCAGCCAACTGCCGACTGCGCAGATGTCGCTTCGGTGCTCGATCTCGCTCTTCGTCGCGCCGTGGGAGATAGAGTGCGGGTGCACGAGTGTTTTCCAACTCGCCTTTCGCGCTCGCCAGAGGGCTTACGCATAAAATCCGCGGAGCTTAAGGGCTCGAGCCACGCGGTCGATCGCAACGATATAGGCGGCGATCCGATTATTCACGCCGTGAACCTCCGCGTACTCTACCACTTGATCGAAGCTGCGTTCCATCACATCTTGCAAGCGTTCGTTGACTTCGCTCTCGCGCCAGAAAAACCCCTGCCGGTCCTGCACCCACTCGAAGTAGCTGACCGTCACGCCCCCCGCGTTTCCGAGAATATCGGGAATCACGAAGATCCCCTTCTGCTCGATCACCTGGTCGGCATGTGAAGTAGTGGGCCCATTCGCGCCCTCGCAGAGAATTCGGCAGTCCACGCGGTGCGCATTCTGCGCGGTGATCTGATTTTCAGTGGCGGCGGGCACCAGAATGTCGCACGGACGAAACAGAATCTCCTGCGACGATACTTTTTCTCCACCACCGGGAAATTCCGGCAAGGGTTTGTGCTGTGCGTAGACCCAGTCGTAGAGCTTGCCGATGTCGTGTCCTTTTTCGTTGTAAAGGCCGCCGTGAATGTCGGCCACACCGATAATCTTGTAGCCGGCCTCGTGCAGCAGCAGCGACGCGTGGTAACCGACATTGCCGAAGCCTTGGACGATCACGCGACAGTTCTCGCGTTTCATCCGAAGCTGCGCGACCGCTTTGTTGCAGCAGAGCATCAGTCCGCGGCCCGTGGCTTCGCGGCGTCCCTGTGAACCGCCCAGGTCGAGCGGCTTGCCGGTTACGACGGCCGTCGTCGCCTGGCGGACGTGCATCGCATAGGTGTCCATGATCCACGCCATAGTCTGCTCGTTCGTGCCGATGTCAGGAGCGGGAACATCGCGCTCGGGGCCGAACCAATCGGCAAGCTGCGCCGTGTAGCGGCGTGTAAGACGCTCAAGCTCGGCTTTCGACAATTTGTCGGGGTCGCAGATCACTCCGCCCTTCGCTCCGCCAAAGGGGATGTTGACGACCGCGCATTTCCAAGTCATCCAGGCCGCGAGGGCGCGCACTTCGTTGATCGACACGTCGGGCGCGAATCGCACACCGCCCTTGCCCGGGCCGCGCACGGAGGAGTGCAGCACGCGGTAACCGGTGAAAATCTCCACGTGGCCATTGTCGAAGGCGACGGGAATGTAGACGGTGATCTCGCGCTCGGGATATTTCATGTAGTGGTAAAGACCTTGCTCTAATCCCAGGCGCTCGGCCGCAATCTCGAAACGCGCTTCAGCCGACTCGTAGACGTTCAGTTCGTTTTGCGCGGCTACAGGCATGTCGTTCCCCTCCCCGCCTCATTTTATCGAAGCTGAGACTCTTATCGGCAGCCGTGTTCGTCATGGTTAACGTCGTGCGAGCCACAAACCAAGACCCAGAATGACGCCCGCGCTCACAGCGCACACAAGAAATAGCCGGACCTCGGGAAGCGCCGACCAGACCAGAACGAAGCATCCCACGGACACGACCGCGCCACGGCGCTCCCGGTGATGACCAGCGCACCCATCTCTGTCATCGGATCCCTCGGCTTCAAAGGCTCCTCGCGCATTTCAGTATGCCGATTCGCCTTCGACCGGATCATTTCTTGCTCCCGCGCAAGTCATGGCCGGTCATTTCGCGAGGCTCGGGAACGCCCAGCACGCCCAGCATCGTAGGAGCGATGTCGCGCAGCGACCCGCCGGCTTGTAGCGGACCTTGGCCATCACCGGACGCGAGGATAAACGGAACTGGATTCGTTGTGTGGTAGGTGTGTGGGCCGCCCGTCGTGGGATCGATCATGGTTTCGGCGTTACCGTGGTCGGCGGTGATGATCCAGGCGCCGCCGCGCGGACGAAGCGCCTGAAAAATTCGTCCGAGGCACTCATCGACCGTTTCACACGCTTTGACCGCGGCTTCGAGCTTGCCCGAATGGCCAACCATGTCCGCATTGGCGAAGTTCATGATGATGGCGTCGAAATCGCCCTTTTCGATTGCGTGAATCACAGCGTCGGTGATGCCGGCAGCAGACATCTCCGGCTTCAGATCGTACGTGGGCACTTTAGGCGAAGGCACCAGCACGCGCTCTTCGCCGCCAAACGGCTTTTCCACGCCTCCATTGAAAAAATAGGTGACGTGCGCGTATTTCTCCGTTTCTGCAACGCGAAGATTCTTGTACTGAAGATCGGCGAAGACGTTGGCCAGGATGTGTTCCAGCTTTTCTGGCGCGAGCAGATAGTGCAGCCACGGCCAGGTTTTCTCATACTGCGTCATGCCGACAAACGCGAGATTTTTGGGCCGCGCGGAATCGGCGAATTCCTTGAATCCCGGTTCCACCAGGGCGCGCGTAATCTGCCTAGCGCGGTCGGCGCGGAAATTGAAAAAAATCACGGCATCGTCATCGCGTATCAAGCCGCGGGGCGCGGCCGCTTTGCTCGGCGTTGCCTCGGTAGTGATGACAACGGGTATGATGAACTCATCCGTCAGGCCCTTTTGATAGCTTGCGTGCACGGCGTGGATCGGGTCGACGGATTTCAGCTCCGAATCGCCGTGGACCATTGCACGGTAGGCCTTTTCGATTCGCTCCCAGCGATTGTCGCGGTCCATCGCATAGTAGCGTCCACTGACGCTGGCGATCTGCCCGACGCTGAACTCTCGCATCTTTTGCTGAAGCGCGCGGAGAAAATCGACTCCGCTTTCGGGTGGTGTATCGCGGCCGTCCGTGAAGCAGTGGATGAAAACCCTTTCGACTTTGTTTCCGCGGGCCATGCGCAATAGCGCGAAGAGGTGCTCGATATGAGAATGCACACCG
>JASHRI010000027.1 GCA_030037435.1 Candidatus Acidiferrales bacterium
TGCAATTCATACTCTGCTGGATCGTGCCATTTGGCCTCGCTTCATTCTATCCAAGTGTGAGGATGCTAGGCCGTGCCGTGGTGCCGGAATATGCGCCACTGGTACCCGTGGTAGCCGCCGTATTTCTGGCGCTCTCGATTTTTCTTTGGAATCTAGGCACGCGCCACTATTCTTCCACGGGATCGTGACCGAGGCCCGTTCGGAGCAGCATAGAATGAAATCCGCAAGAGGCCGCCGAACCGCCGAACGCAGCCCGAAAACATTTTTGCCCATTGTGCGGTGTTTTCTCGCCGCTGTTTTTCTCGCCGTCGCGCTACTTCCGGTTTTCGCCGCCCAGGAAAATCGGCAGACAACGGACAAGCCGGCCGATCTCAAGCCCTTCGTCGGCACCTGGAAGGCGACGTTTCAGGGCCAGGTCTTTGCGATTTTGAAACTGAAGGAAGAGCGCGGCGACCTGGTCGGCACGCTGAACAATTTCGACGTGCGATTCGACGCGCAAGGAAATCTCACCAACGGCACCTACGCGATCGTCGATCTGACGAACACTGCCCCAGCCGACCTCCCCTTGATCAATCCCCATTGGAGGGCGGGCGCCCTGATTTTCCTGGTTTCACAAAAGGACTCTTACGCGCAGCCCGCCGAATGGAAATTCGTTGCCAAAAATTCGAAAGAAGGCGAACTGACCGAACTCCTGGATGGCCAGCTCTATGCGCCGTCCAACGGAGCGATCAAGCCGATCCGCATGATCCGCGACAATCCCAAGCCTTAAATTCGCGGAAAATTCATTTGACAAGGGCAAGCTGTTCCGCGAAAGTACCCGCCGCCACTTGCCATGTTTGCGCAAAGCCTGAATCCCACCGG
Source organism: Candidatus Acidiferrales bacterium (assembly GCA_030037435.1). Lineage (GTDB taxonomy): Bacteria > Acidobacteriota > Terriglobia > Acidiferrales > UBA7541 > Palsa-295. Next base: position 862 of record JASHRI010000027.1, read on the forward strand.
CCATCTCTGGCTCACGGTCCTGATCGCTTTGGTCCCGCTCGTAGGGCTGATCGCCATGCTCGCGCTATTTCGCGTCACCGCGTGGCTGGCAACGATCATCGCGGGCGCAATCACCGTCGCCCTGGGCATCTATGTGTGGCACGCGCCGCTCGTGAGCACTATGAAGTCGTACTTCTTCGGCGGCCTCACTGGAATCTGGGCGATCGATTGGATCACGTTTTGGGGCCTGATTATCTTCAACACCCTCGTTCTCACTGGAGATTTCGGCCGTTTCAAAAACTGGATGATTCATCACGCCACGGCCGACATTCGCATTCAGACGATCATGCTGGCGTGGGCTTTCGGCGCGCTCTTAGAGGGATTGGTCGGATTCGGCTACCCGTGGGCCGTAGTGGTTCCGATCCTGGTTGGTCTGGGCATCGCGGACCTCGAAGCAATTCGCGTGGCGGCGCTCGCGAACAACGCGCCTGTATCATATGGCGCCCTAGGCGCTCCAATCCTCGGACTGGCCGCCGTCACCGGTCTTCCGCTGATGGCGCTCTCCGCATCGATCGGCCATATCGTCGCAATCCTGGCACTGCTGCCGCCGTGGGTGTTGATCTTTCTCGTGAGCGGATGGGAAGGAGTCGCAGAAGCGTGGCCGCTGGCGATTGTCGGCTCGCTTTCCTATATCGCCGGACAGTGGCCGGTCGCGCGTTATTTCGGGCCCTATTTACCGGACATCACCGGAGCGCTGGTTTCTTTCTGGGTTCTCTTTCTCTTTGTGAAGGTATGGCGGCCAAGGAACATCCGGGGATTCGGCGGCGCGGCGCTTTCGCCCGAGGTGACCGCGGCAAATGCTCCCGAGCCCCCGTCGGCGCGCGAAGCGTTTTGGGCCTGGCTGCCCTACATCGTGCTGATTCTTGTGGTCGTTGCGTGGACCGGACCATGGTCACATCTGCCCTCGCTCAGCCTTTTCAAATGGAGCGTCGCGGCGAAATCGTCGGTCACGCAGAAAGCTCTCACTTCGGTGTTCAACTTCACGCCGATGGGCGGCGGCACGTCGATTCTCGCGTCCTGGCTGGTGATCCTGCTGGTCATGCGGCCGTCGGGCGAAACGGTGAAAAAAGTTTTTGCCACTACGTTCAAGCAGATGTGGGGCGCGCTGCTGGTGGCATTTTTCATTTTCGCTCTCGCCTACATTTTCGTTTTCACCGGAATGGCGAATTCGCTCGCATACGGGCTGTCCAAGATCGGCGTCTTCTTCGTGGTGCTTGCGCCGATTCTGGGCTGGATCGGCGTAGCGCTCTCCGGCAGTAATACCTCCACGAACGCGATGTTCGGCCCGGTGCAAGCAGTTACGGGCAGACTGCTGAACCTGCCAGTCCTGCTGCTGCCATCGCTGAATTCCGTCGGCGCGGAGGTGGGGAAGCCAATTGCCCCGCAGACCGCAAGCGTCGGAGTCTCCACCAGCAAATTCGTACGCAGCGAAGGCCAGGTGATTCGCCACAACATGGGCTGGACCTTGGTGATCCTGGCATACCTGATCCTGATCGCACTTCTGTTCCGCTACGCATTTCCCAACTTGATGGCAATGTAGAGAGCTCGGGAAATTACTGTCGGCTGGCGACGAAGCAGAGCAATACGAAAATGACCAAGGGAATCAGCGCCAGCGCCACGTAAGTCCACATCGGCTGGCTCCGACGTCTCGGCGATTTTGCGGCACCATCCGTCATACATTTAGCCGCTTCGACCTGGGTGGGATGCTCGAGATCCCAGGCAAAATTTTGCGCGCTGCCGTAGCGGTGGACCGGATCGCGTTCCAGAGCTCGCCGGATGGTTTCTTCGAGGCCGCGTGAAATTTCCGGAGCAAGTTCGCGGACCGGTGCGGCGTCGGCAAGCAGTCGCTGATTGAGAACGACCAGCGGATTTGCTCCGCGGAACGGCACTCGTCCGGTGAGCATTTCGTATAGGATCACACCAGCCGAATAGATATCGCTGCGTGCATCGCCCCGTTTTCCCTTCACCTGTTCGGGCGACACATAGTCGGGCGTGCCCATGGCTTTGGTGAGCTTCGCGAAAGTCAGCCGCCGCACACCAGCGACGCCCGCAATTCCAAAATCGATCAGCATGACGCGGTCGTCCGCATCGAGCATCAGGTTCTCGGGCTTTAGGTCACGGTGCACGACGCCGTGGCTGTGAATGTAACCGAGCACATCGCAGATGCGCAGTGCGATGCGCTGAGCACGCGCGGGCGCGAGTTTCTTCTCTTCGTCGAGGATTTGCCGCAATGAGCGGCCCTCCACCCATGGCATCACCATGCAGACCCGGCCGGAGTCCTCGCTTGGCAGCACCTTCACCACACCAGGATGGTCCAGCCTTCTACCGATTTCCGCCTCGCGCTGAAAACGGTCGAAGAAAAGAGGATCGCATTCCATCTCGGGATGCGGGATTTTAATGGCGACCGGATCGCCGGTTCGGACGTCTGTTCCGCGAAAGACGGAGGCCATGCCGCCTTCCTTTACGAGACTGTCGATCCGGTAAGGACCGATCCGATCGCCTGGGTGTGGGACTTCGATCATGATCAACCGTCGGTGTTGATTGACCGCCGGTGATGCTGACA
>JASHRI010000328.1 GCA_030037435.1 Candidatus Acidiferrales bacterium
ACGGCCAGGTTGAAGAAAAGCTCGGCCCGCTTCCCGCCATCGCTATCGGCTGCACGCACCCGCCGCGCCAAAGTGCGGACTGGTATCCCGCCGCCATCGTCGATCGAGTCTTGCATGGAGGTCGCGCCGGCCGCGTGTATCGCAAGCTGGTGCTCGAAGAGGAAATCGCCGTGGACGTTGGCGGCAGCGCCGATATCTTCGACACGAATGGCCCCACGCAAATGGTCACTCGCATCTTTCACAAGCCCGAATACACCTCCGAAGGCACCGTGGCGATCTACGATGAGATCATCGACGAATTGCACCAAAAGGAAATCGACGCCAAAGAGCTCGACGCGGTGAAAGTGAAATTCCGCTCGGAGTATTACTCCATGCTCGAAGGAGGCATGGGCTCCTACATGCCGCGTTTCGGACTGATGCATTATCTCGCGTGTTTCACGCTCTTCGACGGCGATCCCGATCGCATCAACACCGTTCTCGATGGCTTCCTCGCGGTAACTCCGGCTCAGGCACAATCCTTCGCGCGAAAATATCTGCAGCCGCAAAATCGCGCCGTTCTGATGCGCCGCCCAGTCCATCCGGGAGGTGCGCGATGACTTCCTCCACTCCTCAAGTCTCAGCATCCACCCGCAGCAAGACGCCGCCCGCTCTGGCGCCCGAGCGTCCCGTCGCCTGGCCAAAGCGAACCGTTCGTACGCTCGCCAATGGCCTGCAAGTTGTGCTCGCCGAGTCGCGCGCCTTTCCCAAAATTTCTGCTCAGCTGTATTTTCGCAGTGGCAATGCAGTGGTCGCGCACGCCGCTCCAGGCCTCGCGGAGATGACTTCCGCCGTCGTGCGCACCGGCACCGCATCACGCGAAAGCCGTCGCATCGAAGAAGACCTTCGGCGTATCGGCGCCAGCCTTGGCGCCTACGCCGGCGCAGACACCAGCGCAATCTCCGCTTCGGGTCTCGCCGAGTTTTCACGCGAGTTGCTGGATCTGATGGCGGATCTCGCTCGGAACGCCACTTTCCCTGAAGATGAATTTGAACGCGAGCGCCGCCAGCGCCTCGAAGCACTGAAAATCGAGCGCACCACCCCCGGTTTCCTCGCCAGCGAGCGTCTGCGCCACGTCCTCTTCGGTCATCATCCCTACGCGATCGTGGCTCCCACCGAGCAGCAGGTCGCCGATTATCGCCGCGAGCAGCTCGTCGATTTCTATCGCCGCCACTATGTTCCGGCCGACGCACTGCTCATTGTCGTCGGTGATTTCTCCGAGGACACAATGCTTGAGCAGGTGGAGAAGACATTCGGCGATTGGCAGGCCGCCAGCCCGGCGCCGCTAGAATCACCCGCGCTGCCACATCACTCGGGCCGCCATGTCTATCTGGTCGACCGTCCCGGCACCGTGCAGACGCAGGTTCTCGTTGGCAATCTGGCGATCACACGCCGCGATCCTGATTGGTACCGCACGTCGCTCGCGAATTCGATTTACGGCGGCGCGTTTCATTCCCGTCTCGTGATCAACATTCGCGAGCAGAAGGGCTACACCTACAGTCCGCGCAGCGGCTTGAACGCGCTCCGCCAACACGGCTATTTCACAGTTGGCGCGGCGGTACGCAATGATGTGGTTGCCGCCACTCTCACCGAAATTTTCTATGAAATGGACCGAATCCGCTCCGTGGCTGTGGCCCCCGATGAACTCGAAAGCGCTCAAAGTTACTTGTCCGGCGTTTTTTCTCTAGGGGTCGCCACGCAGGATGGCGTACTCGGCCAGCTTTCGGCTGTTTATCTCGACCGCCTTCCCGACAATTATCTCGAAACCTATCGCGAACGAATTCGCGCGCTTTCAGCCGCCGATGTGCTCGCCGCCGCGCGCCGTCATTTTGATTCCGCAAACGCGCAGATCGTCGTCGTGGGCGATCGTTCGCAGATCGGTGAACAAGCCGCGCTCTTCGGCGAACTCACCGCCTATGACCCGCAAGGAAACAAGGTGAGCTGAGTTGGCGCCCCCGACTCAAGCGTCTCGCTCCGGTTTTCGAAATTGGTTGTCCCAAAACGCGCGCTTCATTCGCATCCTCGCCGTGATCGGTTGCTACGTCACAGGCGGTCTCTTCCTCGTCGCGTACATATTGGTTCATGGACTGCGCAGGCCTTCGGAAATCGTCGGTGTGCTCTTCCTTATTTCGCTGATCGTCTTTATCGGTTCCTACGCTATTCCGAAGCCGGTGTGACTGTCATGCCCGCGCTTGCGCCTTTCGCTTTCGCCGGCAGGCCGCATTTCGCGCATGCCATCGCGCGTCGCGCTCGCCGCTTCGCGTCGGTCCTCTTGATTCTATTTTTCTCGGCTGCTGCGTGCTCGCCGCTTGCGGCCAAGAAGCATCCGCCGTCAAAGCCGCTCGACTTGAATACAGCGAGCGCCCAGCAACTCGCTGAGCTGCCCGGAATCGGCCCCAGCACCGCGAACGCGATCGTTCAATTCCGCGTAAAAAGCGGGCCTTTCCGCCGCGTCGACGATCTCCTCGCCATCCACGGCATCTCTCCGTCCAGACTCGAAAAGCTCCGCCCCTTCGTCACAGTCGCTGCGCCGCATTCCAATTCGCCGTCGCCGAATCCTTAATTTCTTTTAATCCTCGCTTAAATTGACTCCGTATCGGACGCGGAATACCATACCCCCGCCGTTATCAGCCATTTCCTTCGTCACAGGAGATTCTTATGTCGCCTAAGTGCCGCTCGTTTGCCGCAATCTTTGCCCTCCTGTTTGCTGCATTAGCCGTTGCAGCGGCCGTCGGAGGCTCGCGGCTTCTTCCGGCCAGTGTGTCGGCCGCGCAGGCGTCTGCGCCCGGTCCTTCCGGCTATCACTTGTTGAAGACGATCAAGCTCGGTGGCCCGGGCTTTTGGGACTATCTCGCCTTCGACTCGCCCACGCGGCGGCTCTTCATTTCACGCGGCAATAAGGTCGTCGTCCTGAATGTCGACACGGAAAAAGTAGTAGGAGAGATTCCAGACACGGAAGGCGTGCACGGTATCGCGCTTGCTCCCGATCTTGGCGACGGTTACACATCCAACGGCGCCGCTGGCACCGTTAGCATCTTCGACCTGAAAACTCTTCAGGTGATCGGCCACGCGCAGGCCGGCAAGAATCCCGATGCGATTGTCTACGATCCCGCCTCGAAGCGGGTGTTTACCATGAACGGCCGCAGCAACGATTCCACCGCGATCAATGCGAAGACCGGCATGGTCGACGGCACCATCGCGCTCGGCGGCAGGCCCGAATTCACCGCCACCGATGGTCGCGGCCACATCTACGTCAATCTCGAGGACAAGAGCGAGGAATTGCAAATTGATTCGAAGAAATTGGTCATCACCGCTCGCTGGCCGCTAGCGCCCTGTGAGAGCCCCTCCGGCCTTGCCATCGACGCCAAGCATCACCGCCTCTTCGCCGGCTGCCACAACAAAGTGATGGCCGTTATGGACTCCGATAACGGTAAAGTGATCGCCACGCCTCCAATAGGAGTTGGCGTCGATGCCAACCGCTTCGATCCCGGCACGGGCTTCGCGTTTGCATCCTGCGGCGATGGCACTCTCACCGTCGTACATGAAGATTCGCCCGACAAATTCAGCGTGGTCGAAGATGTGAAAACGCAGCCGCGCGCCCGCACCATGGCGCTCGATCCGAAAACTCATGAAGTGTTTCTCGTCACGGCCGACTTTGCGCCGATGACGCCGCCCGCGCCCGGCCAACCGCGCCGTTTTCCAGACGTTCTCCCCGATTCGTTTGTGGTCTTGGTTTTCGGACGCTGACGCGGTTCGTAGCGCTGGCGCTCGCCGCCAGTCACAACACTTGATGGTCGCGCTTCGCTTCTTCGATTTTCAGCGCCACCTGATCGGCGATCTCCAGGCCGTATCCGGTCAGCGCTACTACCTTGCGCGGCAGATTTGTCAGCACCCGGATTCGCCGCAGCCCCAGGTCCTTTAGGATCTGCGCGCCGATTCCGCTTTCGTGCTGGATCAGCCGCTGCGCGCCGGTGTCGCGGTCCGCGTGGCCACGCTCGTGAAACAGGATTCTAGGCAGCGCCGCTCCCTCTTCCGTCCGGTTGTCCACCAGAAACCCGCGCCCCGTGTGATGCAGGTACACGAACACGCCGCGATCCTCATCCGCGATGGATTGCAGCGACCCTTCAAGAATGGCCCGGCAGTCGCAGGCCGTCGAACCCAACACGTCGCCTGTCAGGCAGTGTGAATGTACGCGCACCAGCGGCGGCCCGTCGTTTGAAATATCCCCGCGCACCAGCGCCACGTGCAGCTCGTGGTCCACGTCGCTCGTGTACGCAATCATCCGAAAATTGCCGTAGCGGGTAGGCAGAATCGACTCAGCGATTCGCCGCACATACCGTTCGTGCTGCATCCGGTAGCGAATCAATTCCGCTACGCTCAGCAACTTCAGCCCATGCGTTTGGCAGAACTCCACCAGTTGTGGCACGCGCGCCATCGTCCCATCGTCGTTCATGATTTCGCAGATCACGCCCGAAGGGTCCAGTCCCGCGATGCGCGCCAAATCAACCGACGCTTCTGTCTGTCCCGCCCTCACCAGCACTCCGCCGCTCCGTGCCCGCAGCGTATACACGTGTCCCGGCCTCGCCAGATCCTCTGGACGAGTGTGCGGATCGGTCGCTGCCAAAATCGTCGTGGCCCGATCCGACGCGCTCGTTCCTGTCGTCGTTCCTCGCCGCGCGTCGATTGGCTCGCAGAACGGCGTGCCGAAAGCCGACGTATTTCGCGGCACGATCGGCGCCAGGTGCAGCGTGTCGCAGCGCTGCTCGGTCAGCGCCAGGCAGATCAGCCCGCGCCCATATTTCGCCATGAAGTTGATCGCCTCGGGACTGATCTTCTCCGCGGCCATGGTCAGATCGCCTTCGTTTTCGCGATCTTCGTCGTCCACCAGGACGATCATGCGTCCCTGGCGAATGTCTTCGACCGCTTCTTCAACGGTCGCAAAAGGTGGCTTGTTTTCGCTCATGTGTGAATCCAGTGAAAGAATACGAACTCGAATAGGGCGCCCATTAGTCCCGCGCCTGGAATTGTCAGCACCCACGCCCACAGGATCTGCCGCGTCACGCCCCAGCGCACCGCCGTCAGCCGGCGCGACGCGCCCACGCCGGCAATCGCCCCGGTAATCACGTGCGTGGAACTCACCGGAATGCCCGCTGCCGCCGTCCCGATCAACGTCAACGCCGCCGAGGTTTCTGCTGCGAATCCACCAAACGGGTTGAGCTTGGTGATCCGCTGCCCCATGGTCTTCACTACGCGCCAGCCGCCCGCCATCGTTCCTCCGGCCATTGCCAGCGCACAACAAATGATAACCCAGTCCGGCACTTTGTAGCTTGGCAGCACGCCCCCAGTTACCAGCGCGGCCGTAATGATTCCCATACTCTTCTGCGCGTCGTTCGTTCCGTGGCTGAAGCTAAAGGCTGCCGCCGACACCAGTTGCAGCCGCCGAAACGAGCGGTCCACCTTCTGCGGCGCCTGCCTGTAAACGATCCAGCTCGTCGCGGCCGTCACCAAAATCGCCGCCACCATTCCGATCACCGGTGCAATCACAATGAAAATGATCGGCTTGATCCAGCCCGACACTATGATCGCCCGAAACCCCGCCACGGCGATCGCCGCGCCTCCGTAGCCTCCCATCAACGCATGCGACGAACTGCACGGCAGCCCCAGCCGAATCGTCGCGTAGTTCCAAATGATCGCGCCCAGTAGCCCCGCCAGCAGCACCCGCTCGTTCACCATCTCCAGGTGAACCAGCCCTTTGCCCATCGTCGCGGCCACCGCCGTTCCAAAGGTCAGCGGCGCCACGAAATTCCAAAAAGCCGCCCAAACCACCGCCCATAGCGGCCTCAGCACTCGCGTCGACACAACCGTCGCGATCGAACTCGCCGCGTCATGCCACCCGTTCGTGAAGTCAAATGCCAGACTGATTACCACGATCACGATGAGCAGGTGGAACGGCGTTATCACGCCGCACCAGCGTTCCGGCAGGTCGCGGCAACCACGCTCGCCTTTCGCGAAGGAGAGGTTGGCACGGGCTCAGGCGTTCTTCAGGGTTACGGTTTCAATCACGTTGGCCACGTCTTCGCACTTGTCCGTGGCGAATTCGAGGGTTTCGATGATCTCTTTCCATTTGATGATTTGTACCGGATCTTTTTCCTGCTCGAAAAGCTTTCCGATCAGCTCCCGGCATTGCCGATCCGCCACATTTTCCAAGCGATTGATCTCGATGCAGTGGTCGAGGATGTGGTCTTCGGATTCGAGCACTTTCAGCGCCTCCACAATCTGAATCGATGCGTCTCGCACCGTCTTGGCCAGTTCCGGCACGCCAGGCCGTATCGTTTTCACTTGGTATGTCACCAGCCGTCTGGCTGCCGCGTCCACCAGGTCGATCACATCGTCGATTTTGCTCGCCAGTTGGTAGATGTCTTCCCGGTCAAAAGGCGTGATGAACGACTGGTTGAGCTTGGTCATGATGCTGTGCGCGATGGTGTCCCCGATATGCTCGTACGACTCCACTTTTTCCGCTCCAGCCACCGGATCGTCGTAATGCTCCAGCATTTCCACCATGGCTGTGGCCCCAGCCTGCACGTTCTCCGCCTGCTGGCAGAACATGCCGAAGAACGACTTTTCGCGGGGAAGGAGCTTTCCAAGTAATCCGGACATGGCGCAGTCTCCCTCTGTGAATGGACTGTTACAAAGGGATGAACAGGCTATAACAATGCGCCCGCCCCGGCAAGCCGTCCCATCCTGCATAGCGGGTCAGTTTGAATTTTCTTGATCGTGACACAAGGGGTCAAAATTCAAACTGACCCACTACCCATCCCCGATCTCAACTTGCCGGTCGGATAGGCGCCGGAAACGGACCTGGCGCTCTGGTTGCCGGGCTCCTCAATTCCGTGCGCCCGCCCCGGCGAGCCGCCTCGTACCTAGGGGCAGTGGAGCAGTTTGAATTTTCTAGATCGTGACACAAGGGGTCAAAATTCAAACTGCTCCACTACCCCAACTTGCCCGGCAGGAAGGTGCCGGAAGCGGGCCTTGCCGCTCAACCGACGCTGAACACCCTTCCTTGCCAAGCCTCCTCGATGTAATCTCTTGCGTGCCCTTCACCCACGCTCTCTTCCTCTTCCTGGCCGCCCTCGTTGCCGGGCTCCTCAATTCCGTTGCCGGAGGCGGCAGCTTTATCTCCTTTCCAGCGCTTCTCTTCGTCGGAGTCGCTCCGATTGCCGCCAACGCCACCAGCACCGTCGCTCTTTGGCCCGGTGCCATGGCCAGCGCCGTCGCCTACCGCCGGGAATTCCATGCCGAGGCGCGCCGCTTGCTTCCGCCGCTCTTGATCATCGGAGTTTTTGGCGGACTCCTCGGCGCGCACATCCTTCTGCGCACGCCTCCCACCACCTTCTTGCGCCTCGTGCCCTGGCTTCTATTGGGAGCCACGCTTCTTTTCGTCGCCAGCGGCCGCCTTACTGCCTGGGTGCACGCCCGCACGGGACAAGCCTCCGGGAATCGCCGCATTCCGCCCGTATGGGTTGCCGCCGGCCTTCTTCTCGAATTTATGATCTCGATCTACATCGGCTACTTTGGCGCTGGCGTCGGCATTTTAGTGCTGGCTCTGCTGGCTTTCCTGGGGATGGAAAACATTCACGCCATGAACGCCGTCAAGACGTTGCTGGTCAGCATCGTCAACGCCGTCGCGGCGATCGCCTTCATCGTCGCTCACCAGATTGTATGGATCTACGCGCTGTTGATGGTCTTCGGCGCCGCGCTGGGAGGCTATTCCGGCGCCTTCTTCGCTCAGAAAGCAAATCCGCGCTATGTCCGCTGGCTCGTCATTGCGGTCGGTTTCGGCATGTCTCTTTATTTCTTCATCCGCTACCACTAGCTTCCCCGCGTCGCACCCCCCATGCGTATCAGGGAGCGTAACGAGTGAAAACAAGGTCGCGAGCCTTCATCTGCTCGTGGCAGGGAAAGCAGGGTTTCATGAATGCCGCGTCGGCTGGTTTCCCGTTTACGAAGTGGCCGAACCCCCACCCGCCGGTCGCCGCGTATTTTTTCGAATCCTTGACCATGAACTGAACGCTTGTGGGGGCGCCGGGAACGAAGGATTGTTCGCGGCCGAAGACTTTGTTGTTCTCCTCGGACGGGGCGTGAACGTAGTGCAAAGCGGCGATGATTGTGCCGTCAGGATAGGGTAGCTCTCCTTCGCGGTAGGTCTTGATCGCCACATCGTTGCCCAGAATGATGCTCAAACTGTTGAGGTTGCCTGCTTCGTGGGACACAGAGATCGCCCTCCAGTTGCGGTATCCTGGCGGAATTTTGGTCACGTAGATCGGGGCAGTGTCATCGCCCGCCCGTCCAGACGCAGGGGCTACCGAGATGACGACAACGGCCAACGTTGTAACTGAAACCA
>JASHRI010000329.1 GCA_030037435.1 Candidatus Acidiferrales bacterium
TCGATTTCGATCACGTCAAGCGATGTGCCGGCGGAAATTTCGCGGCACGAGTCGCAGGTGCCGTCCGGCTCGGGTGTTGGGCCTTTCGCGCAATTGAGGGCTTTAGCTAGGATGCGCGCGATCGTAGTCTTGCCGACGCCGCGGACGCCGGAAAAGATGTAGGCATGCGCGATGCGCCCCGACTGAATAGCGTTGGCGAGTGTGCGAGTTACGTGCTGCTGGCCGACGATTTCGCCGAACGTCTGCGGCCGGTATTTTCGGAAGATGACTTTATAGCTCATTCGAAAGCGCTTTCGATCGGCCTCAAGGTAAATCCTCCGATCGCTTTGCGATCTTAGGGTAAAGGAACTTCGGGTACTCCGCGGCACACGAAGCTGCCCGTTACCGTTGCTCCCTTCCGGGCCTGGCGGGGTTCACGGGGAATCGTTGCACAGAGCCCGAAGTTCCACCGATGGCAGTCTGCACGGCAAATTTTTCTGCGGCGCGACCACTGGCGCGAGTCTAGCACACCACTTTCGAGCGCGAAAGCAAGCGGCAACGAAGATTTCGCGCTGCCCGATGCGAAAATTTTTTCGCGGATGCGTTGATGAGAACCGGCCTGCCGCGCCGAACTTGCGGAAAGCGCGGCGACACTCTAGTCTAGCGAGCGACATGGATGCCATAAACGCGCAATTCTTGGTGATCGGCATCATCTGGTACATCGCATTCTTGTTTTCGACGGTGTGCCACGAAGGCGCACACGCGTTAGTCGCGCATCTGGGCGGCGACTCTACGGCGTTTCACGGCGGACAGGTGACGCTGAATCCGCTGCCGCACATTCGCCGCGAGCCTTTTGGCACGGTGCTCGTGCCGATCGTCACTTACCTGCTGCCGCCACACTGGATGCTTGGATGGGCAAGCGCGCCATACGATCCAACGTGGCAGCACCGCTATCCACGTCGCGCGGCATGGATGGCGCTGGCGGGACCCGGAGCGAATTTTACACTCGTGATTCTATCGGCCGTAGGCATCCGCGTGGGAATTGCGATGGGAGCATTTCGCGTGCCGACCGGCGCGAACTTCACTCACGTGACGGACGCAACGACTTCGGGATCGGCTGAATTTGCGGCCACATTTCTGAGCATCCTTTTCGTGCTGAACGTGTTGCTTGGGACCTTCAACCTACTGCCCGTGCCGCCGCTCGACGGCCACACGGCGGTGACGCTGCTGATGAGCGAAGGTACCGCGCTGCGATTTCTGGACTGGTCGCGAACTCAAGGTCTGGGATACGCGGGATTACTGCTGGCATGGGTGCTGTACGACAAAATTTTCGATTTCATTTTCCGCTTTTCGCTCGCTCTGCTCTATCCCGGCTCGTCCTGGGGATAGCGGCAGAGGCTGCCTCTCGCTTAGTTTATTAGCGCTCACCATCTATCTATTATTCATATTTATTTGCGCGCATCCGCCTTGAAGGTCCCCGGATTCAAAAGAGGACAGCTTGCGCAAACGGAACAGTTTGGCGGCCGCTCCTTCTTCGGACCGCGCGGCAAATGCTTCGAGTTCAGCGACCTCGCGCCGGATCATTTGGCACGACTCATGCAATTACCTGGTGTGGAGGATGGCGATGGACACGCAAACGAATTCTCCGATGGATCAGGCCGGGCGCACCTATGGCGTGGAAGTTTCCGGATGGGACGGCTCGCAGAATTTCTTTGTCGAGCAAACGGTGCTCGATTGGGGCAGCGATGGAATCAAGGAAGTGAGCCTCGGCGCGACGCTGCGCGAGGGATGCATGGTGTTTGTGCGCCTGTTGAGGCCGGCGCCCGAGATCGACAATCATCCGATCGCGTGCAGGGCCGTGCGAGTGGTCGATAACCAGGGTGATGGCCGAACGATCGTTCAATTGGAGCAATTGCGGCCGCGGGCGTTTTTCAGAGACACCGCACGGGACATGAATTATTCGGGCATCAAAGTGGCGTGAAACACCGGCGGCGCGATTGGCTGGGTACACTTCGATTGATGCGAAGCCGCGCACGCCGAATTGGCACTGGTTCCGCTTTGACACTCGCCTAAAGGCAAAGTTCCGCTTCGGAACGTCTGCGGCGCTGGCGAACAGATTCTCAAAGTACTATTCTGCAAGCCGACCGACATCTCACTTTCATTTCCACTCAACTAAATCTTGCAGGGTGGGTGTCTTACGCCGCATTTGCACTGCGACGTCGATGCCGGGCCGCGAGGTCGCTCTACGTCACACGCTGGCCGCGGTGTGGCATATGCCGTGCCTGAACCATGCCCATGGAGACACTCGTGGAGCACGCCGCTATCGGGATCGGGCGTAAAAACCTGTCGATTTGCATTCTCGACGACGATGCAGAGCAGGTGGAGATAATCACGGCGCGGCTTGAAAAAGATGGATTTCCGGTGATGGGGACCACGAATCCGGAAGAAGCGCTCGAATGCGTTCGTCTGGGCAGTTGCCGGGTGGTGATAGCCGATTTCAAAATGCCTGCAATGGACGGACTCGTGTTCCTGGAAAAGACGCTGCAGTTCGATCCCGGAATGTATGTGATTTTGATCACCGGATTTTATTCGGTGGATTCGGCGATCGAAGCAATCAAGCGCGGAGCATACGATTATCTTTGCAAGCCGCTGGATTTTCGCCGCCTCGAAAAATCGCTGGACGACCTGGCCGCGCTGCACACGCAGCGCTCGGAAATTCGCGGGCTCGAGGAAAAGCTGTTCGAGAATCACCAGTTTCAGGGAATCGTGGGAAAAAGTCCGGCGATGCTAGACGTGCTGGACATGGCGAAAAAAGTGGCACGGCATTATACGAACGTCTTGATCACGGGGCCGACTGGGGCAGGCAAAGAGCTGGTAGCGCGTGCGGTGCATCAACTGAGTCCGGCCTCGAAAGAGCGATTTGCAGTTTGCAATTGCTCAGCTCTGGTCGACTCTCTGCTGGAAAGCCAGCTTTTCGGCCACGTCCGTGGCTCGTTTACCGGCGCCACCGACACCCGGCCGGGATTATTTGAATTTGCAAACGGCGGCACGGTATTCCTGGATGAAATCGGCGAGACCTCGCTGCCGATGCAAGCGAAGCTTCTGCGGGTAATCGAAAACCGCGAAGTGCAGCGGGTCGGATCCCCGGAAGTTCGCAAGATCAATGTTCGGCTGATCGCGGCGACGAATCGCGACTTGCGCGCCGAGGTGCTGGCAGGGCGGTTCCGCGAGGATTTGTTCTACCGGCTGAGTAGCATCGAAGTTCGCGTGCCGGGGCTGGCTGATCGTCGCGAGGATATTCCGCTGCTCGTGCAGCATTTTTTGAAGAAGTATGGCCAGACCTACGAAAAGCCGTTTCAAGGGCTGAGCCGGCGCGCGCAGATTGCGCTGTTGCAGCATGACTGGCCGGGCAACGTGCGCGAACTTGCCAACGTGATTTCAAGCGCGGCCATTTCCGCTAGCGCGGACTTTATCGATGTCGGCGACCTGCCGGAAACTTTGCAGAAGCCGAGGCATAGCGCGCCGACAGCGACGGAGGGCTGGCGACCGTTGCCACTCGACGAAGTCCGACAGATTCACATCGAGCGCGTGCTGAGTGCGTGCAAAGGCAACCGCGTCCGCGCAGCACAGATGCTCGGCATCGGCCGCACCAGCCTGTACCGATTCCTCAAGCGCACTGGAAAGCAAGCGCCAGCCGCAAAGGGTAAAGCCTAAAGATTCCGAAGCGTGTCGAGCTCGGCCGAACGTGGCCGAGCACCAAGGTCACGAATCGAGACGCGAGCGGCGCGGCTAGCGCGTGACGGTGTATGACACGTTATGCACCAACGAGTCCGGAAGCGTGACGGTTGAATCGAGGCGCACCAGTATTCCCGTGTCGGCTGGCAATTCGACGTCCTTGCCTTTTTTCGCGGCAACATAAGCGCCGCTGCCTACCAGTCCAAAGACCGTTCCACGCAGCACGTGACTGAAGACCAAGCCGACGGTCGAGCCCCCTGCAGTGCCAACGGCGACATCGACCACGTCACCCTTCACGCTTTGATTTTCCTGGACGACTTCACCTTCGATCGTTTTCACGTCTTTTCTCGGCTTGCCGTCGTTGCCGGCGGTGTAGATCGACAAGATGCTCATCCTCGCCGGGAAAATGCGGCTTTCGACCTCAATGGAATCGACCACGAGATTCATCGACGCCCCGCCGCGGAACATCGAAAACAGCTTAGGACGCTCGACGCTGGTAATTCTGCCGTGCACCTTGGCACCGGCGGGCAGAACGAGTTGGCGGCCCGAAAACACAGGCTCCGCGACAATCGCCGTAAATGGATCGCCGTCGTGAGCCACCTGGCTGCTGAGACCAGTGGTGAGGCTGAGACGGACTTGCGTTCCTGGGATGAGCTGATTGGACTGGGCATGGACGGTCGGCACCGCCAGGAGCAGAAATGCCGCCGCCGCGCAGAGAGCAAGAAGCTGCTTCATCTAGTTCCTCCTAGTTGCGCGCGAAATCGTTTCTAGATCCGCACGGTGTGACCCACGCAAAGGGCACAGCAAAGCCTTTGCAATGAGTTGGTTTCGAAGTGACGCTGCGGAGACCACCGAGCGTCGGCTCCATCGGCCTCGTGTCGTGGGGCTTGCCGCTGGCGCAGCGGAGCGAGTGCGGAGGATGCACCCGCCGATAAGATACACGAAATTCGGTCGGTTGCCCGAAAAAATTCAGCAAAGTGATTCGCGGAGGGATACTCGCTCCGGCCTGGTCTACCCCGAAAACGCGGGAAACGCCTTGACAGCGCTCTGGCCCAGGAATAGCCTGCTCACAAGTTCTAGGTTTTTCGGTGGGTTTTGGGTGGGGTTTACCATGGCTCCTAAGCTCAGGATTATTGCCCGTGAAGTTCCGAACTCTGCTGAGGAATTCGAGGCTTTGCTGCGTCAAGCGTCGGAGTTCATGAAAATGAGGCGCCTGCAGGTGCTGAAAAGGGTTCAGGTGAGCCGACGCCACGCCTCCTCGAACGTCTCAGCATCAGCTGGCTAAGCAGCTAGCCTACGCGGTTCGCGCTGCTTCCGTCGGCTTAGGCCCGTCTTGCATCGCCGCGCACGTTAGTCGCCCTCCTGAATCCATCCGGAATCTTCCTCTACCATCATGAAGATGATTTCAACTTGACACCTTCTGGCAGCAGATGTAGGTGTGTGGGCACAATCGAGAGCGAAGCTTCCGTCGTTTGCCAGATGGGAGGACTTCCATGAAGAGCGCGAAGTTTGCCGCGGCCGCAGCGCTGATTGGATGGCTGGTGGCCGCACTGCCTGCTTTTTCTCACCATTCATTTGCGGCGGAATTCGATTTGAACAAGCCGATTACATTGCACGGAACCGCCGTGAAGTGGGAAATGATCAATCCGCACAGCTATATCACCATCGACGTAAAGAACGACGACGGCAGCGTGACGCGCTGGAGCGTTGAAATGGGGGCTCCTAGCGCGTTGTACCGAAATGGGTGGCGCAAGGATTCTGTGAAGGCCGGCGACGATCTGACGATTGTCGGCTATAGAGCTCGGGATGGATCAAACACGATTTTCGGCTCGCAAGCTCGACTCGCAGATGGACGCCAGGTGCTAGGCGGCGCGCCCAGAACCGTTCCCACGCCGCCACCAGATGCGTCCGGCAGTGCGCCCGCTAAGCAACCGAATCCGTAAGGAGGCGCGACGTTGCCCAAATGGATGATCGGCGCCGCCACGATTTGCTTGGCGCTATTACCCCTACGATTTGCCGCTGCCCAGACTACAAGTCAATCTGCTCCCACGGAAAAAACCGCAAGCCAACCGGCATCTATTCCACGGCTACCGGGAGGGCATCCGGATCTTCAAGGCCTTTGGCACAACGACAGCGGATTCAAAGCCGCGATGAAAAGCATGCATGGCGCGCCCAATCTGGCTGTCGCGCTAGGCGATTTTCATAGCGCCGGCGT
This sequence comes from Candidatus Acidiferrales bacterium, assembly GCA_030037435.1. GTDB lineage: Bacteria > Acidobacteriota > Terriglobia > Acidiferrales > UBA7541 > Palsa-295. The sequence continues at coordinate 5,930 of JASHRI010000329.1, forward strand.
GCCGCTGCCGTTTCCTTACCTGCCGGACGCGGAAAAGGTGCGCGAGTACCGCAATCTTCACGACCCCTATCACGACCCCGAGGCGCACTGCCACATTCCCGGCGTCCCGCGAGAGATCGAACAGCCGACCTCGCTGTTTCCATTTCTGATCATTCAAGACGAAAAGAATATCGCCCTGCTTTTTGAATATACGCACGACGTTCGCATCATCCCTGAGGATGGCAGCGCCCACCCGAAGCACTATTGGGCATGGGACGGCGATTCGCGAGGGCACTGGGAGGGCGACACGCTGGTTGTCGACGTAGCGAATTTCAACGGCAGAACCTGGCTCGACATGGAAGGGAATTTTGTGGACGAAAACGAGCACGTCGTGGAGCGGTACACGATGACGGACCACGACACGATTCAATATTCAGCTATGGTCGAGGACCCCACAGTATTTACGAAACCATGGACGATGTACCTGACCCTGACGAGAAATCCCGCGAAGGAACAAATCGTTTACTACGACTGCCACGAAGGTGAGCGAGACGTGCGGCACTACCTGAAATCGGAGGGCAACGAGGCGAGCCCGCATGAATAGGCGCGCATACCTTGCGTTGGCGTTCGCGGCGATCTTTGTAGCTTGTGGAGTTGCTGCTGCGCAAGACTCCGGTGCCAGCGCCAAGACAAAAACAGTGGTCTCGTATTCTCCACCGCGCCTCGCGGACGGCACGCCGGATTTCAGAGGCATCTGGCAGGCGCGAACCACCGCGTACGTAAACATCGAGGGTCATTCCGCAGAGCCGGGAGTTCCGGCGTCAAAGAGCATTGTGGTTGATCCGCCAGACGGGAAAATTCCCTATTTGCCCGATGCGCTTAAGCAGCGAAACAAGAACTACGCAGACCGCGCCAGCGTGGACCCTAGGCTCAACTGTTTTCAGGCAGGAGTGCCAAGGGCGGTGCTGTTGCCGACGCCTTTCCAATTTTTCGAAAGCGTCGGCTATCTGGCCGTCGTTTATCAAGAAGATCACGCGTATCGAATCGTATTGCCATCAACGGTGCCGCACGACGACGGCATCGACTTCTATATGGGTGATTCTCGCGGGCATTGGGATGGAAACACGCTAGTCGTCGACGTCACCGACCTGGGAGACGCGACCTGGCTAGATGAAGCAGGGAACTATCACAGCGACCAATTGCATGTGGTCGAGCGGTACACGTTGCTCGGTCCCGACAAAATGAATTACGAGGCTACGATGGACGATCCGATGGTGTACGCCAAGCCGTGGACGATCCGCCTAACACTCTATCGGGACAAAAGCCGCGGCGCGCGGATCGTCGAAGACGAATGCATCGAGGACTCCCAGGGAATCTGGCAGCACGTCTCTCCTTTTGATCCCAAAGCGCTGCTGCGGCACAACTACGCGGCCGAGCTTGCGGCAGCGGCAAAAAGCAAGTGATACGCGAGGTCGGCCGCCCCTGCTTGAACGACGCCTCGTGCGCCTGCACCACTCAAAAATATGTGCAAAGTGAGGCGATCACCGTCGATTTCCGAGTTCTGAGCTGAATAGATTCTCGATAGCTCGACCTGGTCAGGATTTCAGACAGGGACGATAACGGCTTCTTTCTTGGGAATGGCATTCAGAGTCGCCTGGTCAATGTGTAAGTGCGACATGACTAACTGCGGCGGCAAGTGGGTCAGCCAATTGTTCAATGAAACGTCTTGATAAACACTGGTTTTGAACATCTCCAGAAAGACCAAATCCTCGGTTCCGGTGTTCTCAATGTAGTGTGGAAAAGTCTGTTGCACGTAGCCGACGTCTCCTTTTCGGAAATCCATTGTGCGTGCGCGGGCGCCGGCCGCAAACACCGTCATTCGGCCTTTGCCGGAAATGTAGTATTGCCATTCATCGGCGTTCTGATGCCAATGCATCTCCCGCATTCCGCCCGGATGAACGATCACGTGCGCCGCCGCCACAGAATTCGATACCTGAAAGACTCTCGAATCCGCAATGCGCACTTCGCCGCCCGCCGATCGATGCGTAGGCTCCATTTCCATCAACCGGAATGAGAAGTTTTCCTTTGATAGATCGCCGCCGCCACCGGCTTGGCGGCGCGCTTCTTCGAGCGACGTTGTGGGCAGGTCTGCCTGGAAAATATAGAGTTCGCCCGTGGGTATCTGTCGCAGAGCATCTGTGCTTACTTGCAGATTTTTCGCGAGCACATCGCGCGGAGTGTGCGCCGTCCAGTCGGCCAGTTGCACCGTGTCGTACTCCGAAAACGCCCCATCATCGAACACGAGGATGAATTCGCAGCCATCGGGACCGAGCCCATGAATGGAGTGCGGATAGCCGGTGGGGAAGAACCAAAGATCCCCCTGTTTTACGTCGTCGACGAAAGGCTTTCCGTATTGATCCAGGCAAGTAATTCGCGCACTGCCATAAAGCATGATCGACCACTCGCCGGCTTTGTGCCAGTGAAGTTCTCGTATGCCGCCGGCCGTCAATCGCATATTCACGCCTGCCAGAGCTGTAGACACCGGCAAGTCTTCGACGGTCACTTGCCGTGCCCATCCACCTTCCTGCGTGCGTTTGTGCGACAGCTCAAATGGATACTTAAATGGCTTTACGTTGGCGTGATCCGTGGGCGGAGGAACCACCGAATCGGGATTTTGATCATGCAAAGCGGGATCATCAGGGCCGATTGGATTAGTGCCGCTTTGATCACGCTCGGCTTTTTCGACGTCTGGCGCACTCTGCGGCAGAGGTGCTGCGCTTAACGCGCTTGCACCCGCGACCGTTGCGGTGCCGATTTCCAGAAATTTACGCCGTGTGAACGACTTTGTATTCTCGTCCATTTCTTTCCTTCTCTTTCGGATAAAACTTCAACCCATCTGCGGCGTGGAAAACTCAATATCACTTGATAGCCTCCATACCCGATTCTCGGCCGAATGGCAAGTGGGGAAAAATAAGGTCGCTCCCGTAGATTTACAGCAGAAAAGCATTGAGCGGCTCATGATCGGACGACTTCCGACGGAAATCGCCTCGCGTCGAGCACATCAAGCCTCGCACTAAGGTTCTGGCCTTATGCCTCGCGCTAATTGTGGCTTTTATGATCGAAATAGAGCCCAAAGTCGCACTTCGTTCTGGAGGATTTGCAGTGAAAGGAATGTTTCTACGTTGGCCTCTCGTTCAGCAAA
>JASHRI010000330.1 GCA_030037435.1 Candidatus Acidiferrales bacterium
TTCGTTCAGCGCGAGCAAGGTTGCATTCGACATGCCGACGAACACCATGCCTTCGCCTACCGCCACGCCTCCTCGCGCGGGTGTGCCCGCGGGCGCGCGATAGCGCCACGCGATATGCCCGGTATCGATGTCCAGCGCATAAACGTTCGGTGGGGCTGTCACGAACATCAATCCGTCGTCAACCACCGCTGAAGCTCGTGACGATGGCGGCGGGGAAATCTTGTCGGATACCCACGCAGCTCCCAGCTGCGATACGTTTTGCGAATTAATCTGCGTCAGCGGCGAAAATCGCGTGTTGCTGACATTGCCGTCGACCGTTGACCATCCGCCCGCGCAGAGCTGCGCCGCCAGCGCGATGCTCCCAGCCAATGTCGCGGCCGCAGCCAAAGTGCGAGTTACCCATCGTCTCTGACCCGGGTATGTAAAATTGTGTCGCATGGCAAAAATCTCCTTGAACAACCATGGCCGCACGAGAATACATCCGCTCGCAGTAAAGTCAACGATGCGCCCGCCTCCGCCCCTTCCCTTTCGTTCCGCTCCGTTTGTCCGATAAATCGCACATCTTTCTGGAACTTTGGCCGTATTCGTACGGAACTAGAAAGCGCGAAACAAAGTCATGATTGAAACACAGTTGGTTGCCCCGGAAGACCGGGTCGCTGGCGGGAAGTCCTCTCACGCCGTATTCAAGACTGGGCTATGCACCGGCGCTCTGTTGATCATCGTGATGCTTGGCGCCCTGGTGGCCGCGAATCGCGATCCCGCTCTCGAACCATACGCATTCGTACGGAATGCGATAAGTTACATCGTCTTTGTCCTCCTGATGCTGATACCAATGTGTCGATTCCTGACAGACCCATGGAAGGTCTTCGCATCATCCATGATTGGGTGGCTGATGCTCGCCGCTGCGTTTGACGTGGCAGGGTTCTTCTTCAAGGACCTTTTTTACGCCGTCTCACGCACCCCGCTCCAAGTGCTGGTTGAAGGCACGGTCGTGTACGGCGTTCTCGCGACAGCCTTATGGCTGGCGCAGATGGTCCTGTACGCACGGAATCATCCGATCAGGCCCAGGCGAAAGGTGTCGACAAACACGGTGCGCCACGTGCGATAGAGTTCCCTGCGGGAAATAGGCGGCGGGGCGAAACCAGGTATGGGTACGTTCGTCGCGCGAGCCGTTTTCTCCTCGTACTGGACCACGCTGCTGGCCACGGCTTCGTTCTTGGCCGCCACACCCGCCGAACCGTTCAGGTTTGCCCGCAAATCGCGCCTTTGCCTCGCATGAAACTTGCCTTAAGTGTTCACCTTCGTTGACTCGCTCCTTCCTGCAACTTAAGATGGCCGGACTATGGCGGACACTCCCTCCCCTCCCCAGCCGCGTACGCCGATGACGCCCGAACGCTGGCAGGAAGTGAAGCGGACGTTGGCAGCCGTCCTGGAGCGAACTCCCGCCGAGCGGCGCGCCTATCTCGAAAGCACATGCGCGGATCCGGCGCTCCGGCGCGAAGTCGAGTCCCTACTTGCTGCCCACGAAAGCGGCGGCGCTTTCCTCAATTCGCCGGAGCCGCTGCTTGCTGCACCAAAAGAATTGCCCACCGGCTCGCGCCTGGGCCGCTACGAAATCGTCGCGCACATCGGAGCGGGCGGCATGGGCGTAGTCTACAAGGCCCGCGATACCCAGCTCGGTCGGCTCGTCGCCCTCAAGCTTCTCCCCGAAGGAGCGCTCGCCGATCAGGCGGCTCGTGCGCGCTTTCTTCGCGAGGCGCAAAGCGCTTCGTCGCTGAATCATCCGAATATTGCGACCATTTACGAGGTTGGTGAGGACGCCGGCGAAATTTACATTGCTATGGAACTGGTCGAAGGCCGCCCGCTCAGTGCGGTGATCGGCCACGACGGCTTGGCTATCGAGACGGCGCTTCGCTTCGGAATCGAAATCTCCGCCGCCCTGGCGCACGCGCACGAACGCAGTATCGTCCATCGCGATTTGAAGCCGTCGAATATCGTCATCGCTTCCGACGGCCACGTAAAAGTTCTCGACTTCGGTCTCGCCAAGAGGCTCTCGGCCACGGAAGTTGATGAAGTAACCCGCTCGTTCAACTCGCTCACCCAGCCCGGCACAATCGTTGGCACGTTGCCCTATATGGCGCCCGAAACTCTGCGCGGGGAACCCGCCGACCCGCGCACCGACATCTGGGCGCTCGGTGCCGTGCTCTCGGAAATGCTGTCGGGTAGCCCACCCTTCCGCGGACGCACTTCGCACGAGCTCAGCGCGGCGATCCTCCGCGAAGTGCCGGCGCCGTTGCCGCCGCGCGTGCCTCCGAGCCTGCAGTCCGTCGCGCTGCGATGCCTCGCCAAGGAGCCCGAACAGCGCTACCAGCGCGCCTCCGAGGTGCAAGCGGCCCTCGAAGTGATCCGGGCACAAACCGCCGAAGCGGTGTCGCCTGTTCACAGCCCGCGTCGCCTGAATCGCTGGCTGTTGATTGGAACGGCATCTGCGGTAATTCTGCTGCTGGCATTCGGCATTCTCGAATGGTTTCAGGGAAAAAATTCGAGCGCAATCGCCGTGCCCCAGGAAAACTGGCTGCAAATCACCGACTTCGCCGATTCCGCCATTTCCCCCGCGCTCTCGCCCGATGGGCGCATCCTTGCCTTCATTCGCGGCGACAACACCTTCATTGGCGATGGTCAAATCTACGCGAAACTTCTTCCCAACGGCGATCCCGTCCAACTCACGCATGATACCGTCGCCAAGATGAGCCCGCAGTTTTCCCCCGACGGCTCAACTATCGCCTACACGACGGACGGCTGGAACACCTGGTCCGTGCCCTCTCTCGGCGGCGACGCGCGCCTGATGCTGCCCAACGCCGAGGGCCTTACATGGATCGATCCCAGCCATTTGCTGTTTTCCGAAGTCAAGTCGGGCATTCACATGGCCGTCGTCACGGCCACCGACAGCCGCGAGCAGAGCCGCGATGTCTACGTGCCACCCCGCGACCGCGGCATGGCTCACCGTTCCGCTCTTTCTCCCGATCACAAATGGCTGCTGGTCGCGGAAATGGACAATGGCGGATGGCTCCCCTGCCGTCTCGTCCCATTCGACGCAAGCTCTGCGGGCAAGCGCATTGGTCCTCCGGATGCAGGCTGCACCTATGTCGCTTGGTCTCCCGATCAAAAGTGGATGTACCTGAGTTCAGACAAAGGCGGCCGTTTCCACATCTGGCGGCAACGATTCCCAGACGGCGAGCCGCAACAGCTCACTTCGGGTCCGACCGAGGAAGAAGGCATCGCCATGGCGCCTGACGGCGATTCGCTGATCACCTCCGTCGGTCTGCGCGAAAGCACTATCTGGCTGCACGATGCAACCGGCGACCGCCAGATTTCGTCGCAAGGCTACGCTGAATTCCCTCGCTTTTCACCCGATGGAAAAAAACTTTACCATCTCGTGCGTCCGCATGGCGCCTCGGGGCAATGGGTCAGCGGTGAGCTCTGGGTCGTCGATCTCGACACCGGCCACAGCCAGCGCCTTCTGCCCAGCACTGTGGTATCTGGATACGACGTCTCGTCGGACGGAACGGAGATCGTATTTTGCGCGAAGGATGCCAGCGATCGTTCGCATCTGTGGGTTGCATCACCCGACTTTCGTTTTCCGCCGCGTGAATTCCCTTCGCCGGGCAGCGAAGACCAGCCTCATTTCGATCAAGCTGGCAACATTTATTCCCGTGCAGCCGAAGGAAAGCTCAACTTCTTGTATCGAATGAAAGCGGATGGCACCCAGCGCACTAAACTTCTCGCCACGCCGATTCTTGAATTTGATAGCGTCTCGCCCGATGGACGCTGGGCAGTCGTTATTGAAGGCGCGGCTCCACACGTGGACGCCGTTTCACTCACCGGTGAATCTACGGTGACGATCTGCATTCAATACTGCGTGGCGGCATGGAGTCCCGATGGGGGGCGCTTCGCGATCATCATGTCCACCATGCAGGGACTCAAAACTCTCGTCGCATCCGTTTCCCAGCCGCGCGATTTGCCGCTTTTGCCTCCAGCAGGAATTTCGTCGCTCGCTGACCTGCAAGCCGTAAAGGATGCGCAGGTGGTGAATGGCGGCATCGCACTCGGCCCCTCGCCCGATCTCTGGGCCACCGCGCGCGAAGACGTTCATCGCAATCTCTACCGCGTTCCTCTGCGCTGAAATGGAACTATCTCGGCGTGAAAGGTCAGACTGAGCCGAACGACAGATCTCTTCCGATGCAGGCCACGATTGGATAAGTTCTCGACGGATGCTTCCCGGGTGCAGCATTGAGAAATGAAACCGGATGCCCGGCAGCGGGACGCCAAATTATAAGTGGCGAATGGCGGAGTGTTCGGCGCACAGGTCCTTGAACGCCCGCTCCCCTTCGTGGTCGCGGAAACTGCTAAACGGATACACACACAGGATGTCTACATTGTGTGCCTTGGCCAGATCGCTACAAAGACGCTCCAGTCGAATCACGTCGTCCGTCTTGCCTTCCAGCCACAATCGTCCGGCGCGTTCTCCGCAAACAGCCACTCGGGGATGCTTTTTGCCTGCCTTATAGGCCGCCGCGCACAATCGTTTGACGGCATCGAAAATTCGAACAGGCTCCGGCGCTTCCGCCACATCCGCTGAAATGTACGTCCCTTGTTGTGTCGCTGCGTCTATATCTACGTCCTCGGCGCGCAGTTCGCGAAGAAGTACCTCTCGATGTGATTCCGTCGCCCACACAATCGCCGCGTCACCGCATTTCAGCGCGCCAGCAATGAAATTCTTCAGTGCATTTAGAAGGATACGATCATCGGAGCAGAATAGAATCTCGTGCCGGTGAGTGGCTGGAGTATCCGCTTGGCCATCCGCGCTGGGAATAAACCGGTAGCCCTCTAGGCCGCTGCCGACGAACTGCCTTCCGGCGAGCACCCCTTCGATCGCGGGCAGCAGCTCGCTTCCTGCCCGCGACTTGAGAACGTATCCCATCGCGCCCAATCGAAGCGCCTCTTCCACAACCTCGGGACAAGCTTCCTGCGTTAAGAAAATGATTTTTGCGTCGGGTACGAGCGCGCGGACCCGTTTGGCTGCCTCGATTCCATTCAGCTCCGGAAGACCGATATCGAACAGAATCAAATCCGGTTGCAGCTCCGTGGCTTTCTGGATGGCGTCCAGTCCATCAAGTGCTTCGCCGACAATTTGGATGTCCGGTCTGGGCCGAAACGATGACCGCAGCATACTGCGAAAGGGCCCAAAGTCTTCTACTACCAATATCCGGAAGGGCGGCATCCCTTATATTTAACTGCTCTCCTCACCCCGCGGAGAAGCGATCACGCGGGTTCTGGGTCGCGCACCAAATCTGTAATGAAACGTTTAAGATGCCGTAATGAAACCTTAAGATGGCCGCCGGCGACATAAGTACGCTCTTCGCCGCCGGAAGTCAATCGGGTGCGAATAGTTCAGATAAATTTGCGCATGAAAATCTAATCAAGTGACACAATTTCGATAGGCAAGGCGTCGCTTGCTCTGGGCAACCGTGCTGCCGATCTCTGGTTCACGCCCGTCGATCGTAGTCGCGAATTCTTTTGAGGGTTCTAGTCATCGATCCACAGCTGGAATATTCGCATCGGCTCGAAGCTCGGCGGCGTGTCCGCAATGCCAAAGAGCGCGTTCATATCCGCATCGGCTACGCCAAGCTCTCCGTGATCGTCCTCGGAGCCATCCTCGCTTGGTTCTGCCTGAGAGGCCACGGGCCGTCGCCTGCGTGGATCGCTGCGCCGGTTCTCATCTATCTCGTATTGGCTATCCTGCATTCGCAGGTCCTACGCGATCGAAATCGCGCCGACCGAGCCGTATCGTTTTACGAGCG
>JASHRI010000331.1 GCA_030037435.1 Candidatus Acidiferrales bacterium
GAGCGCGTATTCCAGGTCCATTGCCGACTGATACGGGCGGTTCGTCGTGATCGCGTCAAACGTGTCGGCCACGGCGATGATGCGCGCCATCATCGGAATCTGATCGCCCTGTAGTCCGTAGGGATATCCGCCGCCATCCATGCGTTCGTGGTGCAGCTCGATTCCCGGCAGTACGTCCTTCAGTTGCGCCACAGGCCGCATGATGTTCGCGCCTTTGGTGGTGTGCTGCCTCATCAATTCGAATTCCTCGTCCGTCAATTTTCCGGGCTTTTTCAGGATACGGTCCTCCACGCCGATTTTGCCCACGTCATGCAGTAGCGCGGAAATGCGCAGACGGTCGAGTTCTGCCGCGCTTAGGCCCAGACCGTCGCCGATGATCATCGAATACTTCGCCACGCGTCCCGAATGGCCGCGGGTATACGGGTCCTTTTCGTCGATCGCGGCCGCCAGCATCCGAATCGAGCCAAGGAATAGCTCTCGATTTTCTTCGGCGGCCAGCTTGAGTTTTTCGACGTACTCCTCGATGTCGCCCGCCATGTGGTTGAACGTTTCGGCGAGCTCGCTGATTTCAGCCCCGCCGCGCACGTCAGCCCGCTCGTGGAATTCGCCGCGGCTGATGGCGCGGGTCGATTCCACCAGCCCTTGAATCGGACGCGTGATGCCCAGCGCAAAAAGATATCCAAGGATCAGAGCCACAGACATCACGCCCACCACAAACCGAAGCGCCTCGGCCGTCAGTTCGTCCACGCCGGCGTCGATGCGGGCGTCATCCAGGCTCCGTTGTGCGATCACCGCCCAGCGAAGCTCTGGAATAGTGCTATACGTTCCGATCATCTCCACTTTGCGGTGCCTGTTGCTGTTATAGACCGAGAAGTTGCTCGTCTGCGTTGCGCGCAGGTCCTGCGGCAGTTCCGTCACTTGTTTGGCCAGAGGCGAAATCGAGGTCACGTCGCTGCCTGGCACCATGTCCCGGCTGTCCGGGTGGGCCACGATGTGTCCGTGCACGTCCACCAGGAAGACCGTGCGATCTCGCACGCTCGCGTCCCGCAGTCGCGATTGCACCCGCTGCATCGACACAACCGCCGCGAACATTCCGGCGAACTGCCCATCCGAAAGGAGCGGAACGGACATTACCAAGGCTGGGCGGTCGTCCCGGCCCAATGCAAAAGGCTCGCTAATCGAATCGAATCCCTGAATGCTGGAAGTGAAGGCTCGCTTCAGGGCCGCACCGACGAACGGGTCGCGGTCGGCGTCGAAGCTTCCCGCCGATTCCCCCTTGGCCTCGCGGTTCACCGCCGTCACATAAAGAATTGTTGGATTGTTTTCGACGAAATCCTGCAGCAGCCGCGAGATCTGCGGAGCGTGCGTCGGATCGTCCACATCGGGAATCCACCCTGTCAGCGCCAGCACCTGGCGCTGGCTTAGCAGCTGCTCGCGTATGTTCTGCTGAAATTGGAGGGTTTCGTTGGCCAGCGATCGCGTGATCTCGCTCTGCTGCACGCGCTCGGTGTCTTGCAGTTTCTCCTCGCTCAGCCGCAGCACCTGGCGATGGTAGAGCCACAGCGGCGTCACGCTGACCAGCAGCAGCGCGCCGAGCACGAGCCAAAGCAGGCGCCAGCGTCGTACCTTGAAATTTCTGAAGGCTGGGACGAGCATAAAAATACCGTCTTAAATCGTATCGGAGCCCCTTGGACCACACAACGGGACTATGGTACTGAGTTGCCGATCAGCCACCGGCTTTGGGGGCGTGTCCAGCAGGGCAGGCGATCAGTGCAGAGTGAGGCGATTTTCCTGGCCGGCCACCAGGCGCCGCATGTTTGAGCGATGTTTTATCAGAATAAGAATTGAGATAAGGATCGTGCCAAGAATCACATACGTGGGTGGTGAGTGATGCGGTGCGTAGAAGAGATCCAGAAGCAACGGTAGTGCAGCTGCGGCCACGATCGAGCCCAGCGACGAGTAGCGCCAGAATAATACGATTAGCAGCCAAATCACCGCCGCGGCAATCACCGCTGAAAGACAAATGGGAATGAACGCTCCAAGCGTGGTCGCTACGCCCTTTCCGCCCTTGAATTTCAGCCAGACCGGGAACATATGCCCGATCACCGCCGCGACTGCCGCCACCATCATCCACCGGATGCTGTGGCTGCTGCCGTGAGCCAGCCGCGCGGCAATCCAGACCGCGAAAAAGCCCTTGGCTCCATCTAGCAATAGCGTCAGCACACCGGCCAGCGCTCCGCCCGTGCGCATCGCGTTTGCGGCGCCAATATTACCGCTGCCCGCCTCGCGCAGGTCCGGCCCTCCTCGCGCCCGCACAATCAGCAAGCCGAACGGAATGGACCCGAGCAGGTACGCGATCAGCGGAATCAGCCACTCTTGGTTCATGCGGGCTTTCCTGCGAACGAATAGGTTTCGATCTTTCTGTATTCCGCGCCCGATGGCTTCAAGAAACTTTGGAAGAGGTGGAACTCCGTCTCGCGCGCCGACCCGAATTCGCGAAGCTTCAATTCTTCGGCAGCCTTTGCAAGCGCCGCGCCGCCGCCGTCCTTCAGCCGCGCGAGCGTCAAATGCGGCGTGAACTTTCGCCCCTCGGCTGGAATGCCCAAAGGCTCGAGCACCTGTTCGACGCCAGCCGCGAGCTCGGTGAGATTTTCAGATGCTTCCACACCGCACCATATCACTCGCGGGCGGCGCACATTCGGAAAAAACCCGATCCCGCGAAATTGCATCTCGACCGGATCATTCACACGCACGCTCGCCAGCGCTGCGCGGAGCGCTTCAAGCTTTTGCGTATCGCCGTCCGCGATGGCATGGCCGATGAATTTCAGCGTGACGTGCATGCCTTCCGGGCGTACCCAGCGCGCTTCGCGGCAGGCGCGTTTAAGCAACGCGATCGTTTCGCCGATCGCCCTCCGCACAGCGTCCGGCAAATCGAGCGCCACGAACAGGCGCACGGCCTAGCTCTTTCCGTGCGCGGGGTAGAGGAAATAACGCCGCACCATATCCAAGGCATTCAGAGTTGCAAAATTGCGGATAAGTTCGCGGTCGCCGGGAAGCTGAAATTTCTTTTCGCGTACTCCGCGCTCGTCCGCCATGGCGATATGAACCAGCCCGACCGGTTTTTCCGCCGTGCCGCCGCCCGGGCCTGCAATCCCTGTCACTCCCAGCCCGAGCGTTGCGCCGACGCGCTTGCGGATTCCGTCCGCGAGCGCGCGCGCTACCTCCTCGCTCACGGCTCCCTTGGCCTCGATCAGCTCCGCCGGAACGCCCACCAGCGCCGATTTCATTTCATTGCTGTAGCAAACCACGCCGCCCAGAAAATACGCCGAGCTGCCTGGCACTTTCGTAAGCCGTTCGGCCAGCAGTCCGCCGGTGCAGCTTTCCGCCACGGCAATGGTCGCCCGATGTTCCGTCAAAAGCTGCGCAACAATTTCCTCCAGGGCCTCGCCGCGTGTGGAAACCAGGTTTTCGCCCAGCGCCAGCGACATTCGCTCGACCATTTCGTCGAGGATTTGTCCCGCTTGAGCGGCATCGGAGCACCAGATCTGTGGATGCAGCTCGATCCCGCGCGCTGTAGCGAGAATCGTCGTCTCCACATCGGGATACATCGCGTAAAGGGGCGAAACAAGCTGTTCGACGGCTGATTCGAACAGGCCGCAGATTCGCAGGTCTCGCGTGAACAGCCGCTGGGCGCTGCCGAGTTTCGAAAGGCGCGGCTTCACTTCGACTTCAAACAAAGCCCGCAGTTCGTGCGGTACTCCCGGCAGCAAAATTACAATGTGGCCGTTTGACTCAACCCACTGGCCTGGCGCGGTACCGCGAGGATTCGGCAGAATCGTGGCACCCTCGATGATCAACGCCTGGCGCGCGTTGATCTCCGGCATCGTGCGGCCAAAACGGCGGAAGCGTTCCTGGATCTTTCGCAACACGTCGTCGTCGGTGCGCAGCTTGCGCCCCAGAAGTTCGGCGACTGTCCATCGGGTGCGGTCGTCGTCCGTGGGCCCCAATCCGCCCGAGGAGACAATCACGTCGGCACGATCGAGCGCGTGGCGGAAAGACGAGAGCATTTCGTCCGGCGTATCGCCAACGATGGCTTTGTGAACCACGCGCACGCCAAGCTGATGCAACTCGTCCGTCAGAAAAAGTGAATTGGTGTCCAGCCGGTAGGGCGTGAGCAGCTCCGACCCGACCGCGATGATTTCGGCCCGCATGGGACTCCTAGCCGTTCAGAGGAGGTCCCTCGACGTCCCAATCGAGGGTGAAGAGCGCACTATTGGTGAC
>JASHRI010000332.1 GCA_030037435.1 Candidatus Acidiferrales bacterium
GGAGATCTCTTCATCGGCCGCGATGGCCTGGACGATGCGATGCACGGCGACCGTGTGCTGGCGCGAATCGAACGCCGTCGACCCGATGGCCGAGCCGAAGGCCGCGTGGTACAGATTCTTGAACGCGAGAATCCTACCGTCGTGGGCCTGTTCCGCTACGGCCCCCACGGAAACCACGTGCTCCCATATGACACGCGGATTCCACGCGAAGTGCTCATCCCTTCCGGCGAGGAATTGACTCCAGAGCTGCGGCAGAAGCTAGGAATTGCGGCATCGGACCACACCCTACCAAGTCAGTCAGCTCCTTCGCGCCGCATGCGTGTGCCGGAACTCGATGGCGCGGTGGTCAACGTTCAAATCACACGTTTTCCACGGGGCGGCCTGGCGCCTGCCGGACGAGTGATCGAAATCCTGGGCCGCCCTGGCGAAATCGGCGTCGACGTTGAGATTATGATTCGCAAGCACCACCTGCCGCACGTGTTTTCACCTGAGGTGCTGGCCGAAGCGCGCGCCGTGCCACAGCAGGCAAGCGATGCTGATCTGCGCGGCCGCCGCGATTTTCGCAATCTGCCCATCGTCACCATTGACGGCGAAACGGCGCGTGATTTCGACGACGCCGTGCACGTTCACCCGCTTGCCAACGGCAATTTCGAGCTACAGGTGCATATCGCCGACGTGGCGCACTATGTCCGCCGCGGCTCGCCGCTCGACCGCGAGGCTCGCCTCCGCGGCAATTCCGTTTATTTCCCGAATCGCGCAGTGCCGATGCTGCCAGAAGAGCTTTCCAATGGAATCTGCTCGCTGAATCCGCACGTCGATCGTCTGGTGATGAGCGTGATCATGGAGATCGACACCGAGGGGAAAATGGTCGGTGCCGATTTCACCTCTGGCGTGATCCGCTCTGCCGAGCGCATGACCTATACCAACGTCAACAAAGTTCTGGAAGGCGATCCGGAAACGACGGCGCGCTACGCGTCTCTCGCCGGCCATTTTCGCCGCATGAAAGAGCTGGCGCTGATCCTGAATCGGCGGCGCAACATGCGCGGCTCGATCGACTTCGATCTACCCGAGCCGGTGATCGAATTCGACGAGGCCGGGCGCATGCTCAGCATTCTGCGCAGTGAACGCAATATCGCTCATCGGCTGATCGAGGAATTCATGCTGGCAGCCAATGAAGCAGTGGCGCAGCATCTCGATCGGCTAGGCGTTGCGTCGCTGCATCGCGTCCACGAAAAGCCCGATCCGAAGAAGGTGCTCGAATTCGAGCAGCTTGCGCAAGCCTTCGGCTATTCATTGGGCGTCGATGACTTGTCCGAACGCCGCATAACCGTGCGACACGGAGAGACACGTCCCACGGCGCGCGGCGGAACCCAGGGTCGAGGGCGCGGACGAACGCGCCCGATGAGCGTCTCGTTGCCGGCATCGGAGGAAATCAACATTCGACCGCAGCACTATCAGCGTCTGACCCAAAGGATCGCGGGAAAGCCCGAGGAACGGATTCTTTCTTATCTGATGCTGCGCTCCTTGAAGCAAGCGCGTTACTCCGCCGATCTACTGGGCCACTTTGCGCTCGGCGCCCGCGAATACACTCATTTCACATCTCCTATCCGCCGTTATCCCGATCTGATCGTCCATCGTGCGCTGAAATGGGCGATCGAGAATGCTGCGTCGCTCGTTGAGAGGCCCGTGCACACCGTGCGTCCCGGCGATCGTCCAGACGGTCAACCTCCCGCCGCAACTCTCGGACCTTACCGTCGCATCGAACTGGAAGAGATAGCATCGGAGAGTTCGGAATCGGAACGTCGCGCTGACGCGGCCGAGCGGGAACTGATGGATTGGAAGACGGCACAGTTCATGGAGAGCCATTTGGGAGAGGAGTACGGCGCGCTGATCATCTCCGTGCAGAAATTTGGTTTCTTCGTCGAGCTGGTTGAGATTTTCGTCGAAGGCCTTGTCGGCATCGACCGTCTGGAGGAATCGACCGGACTGCGCTGCGTCTACCGCGAGCGCGATCATTCGATCGTCTGCGAACCCCTTCGCGCCGGCCGCTCTTCTGCCGCGCGGAAAATCTTTCGCCTCGGCGATAGCGTCCGCGTGCGCGCGGAGCGAATCGATCCTCTGCGGCACCGCGTTGAATTCTCTGTGATTTGAACGCTTCGTTTCACCCCGTCCCCCAGTCTATAGATCAGTAAAACTCTGGATTTATTTACGCACTCGTATATAGACGATGGTAGGATGTAGCGCACTTGCGGGGCGACATACGATGGATATGGCGCGATATTCCTCTTTAATCGGCAAACGCGTTGAAGTCCACTACCGCGCGGGAGAGATGCAATTCAGCGCCTACGGCACGCTTACGTCTGATGACGGCAAGACCATTTCCGTCGAAGAGCACTTCGTTCAGGAAGGTAAGGAAAAGACTCTGCGCGTGGACATCCCCTATAGCTACGTGATCCGAATCATGGAAATCAATGGCGAGATCCGTCCCTTCGATGCTCCGGACAAAGGCCCCTCGAAGTAGCTCTGTCTTTCCTCCGCCTGCTTCGCCCAAAATGCTCGAAAACTTTTATCGGCGTGCGTGCCGCGCCCAGCTGCGAGTATATTTGTTTGGGGTTTTTCCTGGAGGTATGGCAATGAAGCCGACTGTTGGGCTAATCGGACTGGGACTGATGGGCGGACCGATGGGACAGAATTTGCTGCGTGCCGGATTTCCATTGGCGGTGTGGAATCGTACCCGCCCCAAGGCGGACGATCTGGTCCGCGAAGGGGCCACGCTCGCGGCCAATCCGCGCGAGGCAGCGGCGCAGTCCGATGTCCTGATCACCATCGTTAGCGACCCGCCGGCTCTTGAGGAGGTCCTGTTCGGCGCTCCGGGAGGGAAAGAGAAAAGCGGTGCCCTCGACGGCCTGCGTCCAGGCAGCGCACTCATCGACTCGAGCACCGTCTCACCGGACCTGGCCCGTCGAGTGGCGCGAGCCTGCGCCGAGCGTGGCGTGGACTTCCTTGATGCTCCCGTCACCGGCGGCACCTGGGGTGCGAAGAAGGGTGAGTTAGTTTTTATGGTCGGAGGGCAGGCGGAGGTGTTGGAGCGCGTGAGGCCGGTGCTCGAGGCCGTGGGCAAGAAGTTTTTTCTGCTCGGGCCCAATGGCGCCGGCCAAACCGTGAAGCTCGCAATGAACTTGTTGCTCGCCCTCCAAGTGGATGCGCTCGCGGAATCGCTGGCCCTGGTCACCGCGGCAGGTCTTCAGCCCGAGCGGCTCATCGAGGTTCTGCAATCGAGCATGGGGCGATCGCCGCTGCTCGACGTGAAGGCACCGTTGATCCTAAAAAACGAGTTTCCCGCCAGCTTCCCCCTGCGCCTGATGCACAAAGATGTGCGCTTGGCGCTCGAACTGGCCCGGGAGCACGGCATCACGTTGC
>JASHRI010000333.1 GCA_030037435.1 Candidatus Acidiferrales bacterium
TGGAATCCCGGCCTGGCGAATCGAACTACGTTTTTGTTCGCGAAGCCGATGTTTGGAGCGGATGGCTACGAAACGCATGGCGAGTTCTACATGTGGCACTACTTCTCCGACACCGTGTACGAGAAATCGTCGGCTGTATTCTATCCAAGCGACATACTTGTGCGGCGTTCCCCGACGGCTCTTGGCGTAACGTCTAAGATCATGAGCATTGTTGCCCTCGAGAAGGCCTGGCACCATAGGTTTTCCGAGCCTCAGCCAGCGAACAAGGCGCTGGCGTCGACCTCGCCATAAATCGCGTCTGATTCTTCCGCGCACCGGCGGAAACAACTAATTCCCTGCTAGACTCAGCGTGTGCCGGTATCCGTCACCGCTGCGATTCTTTCCCTTCTTGTGACCGCGTCCACGGGACACGATGCGCGAAGCGCAGTCCGTGCGCTCGAAGCGAGGTATCACCAGGCACGTACTCTCAAGGCTTCGTTCTTCGAGAGTTATTCAGACGGCAGTGGAGGAGTCGCGGCCGAATCGGGCACCGTGTATTTCTCACGTCCTGGACGCATGCGCTGGGAATACGAATCTCCGGAAAACAAATTGTTTCTGGTGGATGGCACAAATGTGTGGTTCTACGTTCCGGCGGACCACGTCGCTAGTCGCGCCAAAATGAAGCAGAGCTCCGATTGGCGGACGCCGCTGGCGCTCTTGGTCGGCAAAGCGAATCTGTCCGATTTGTGCCGCAAGATTGAGATCGTTGAAGATAACGGCAAAGGGGCAAGCGGGACCGCCAAGGTTCAGACTGCAGGCGATACGCTGCTGCGCTGCACCCCTCGTGCAGAATCCGGCGTGCCGGATGAGTCCATTGGCGACGTCTTGCTCGAAACCGATCCACAGGGCCAACTGATGCGCGTAGTGATCCACGAAGCAGGCAATGCCGAAACCGAATTTCGTTTTGGCAATTGGGAGGAAAACCTAGCTATTCCGGAAGTGAAGTTTCACTTCCAGCCGCCTGCCGGCGTGTCAATTGTGGACGAAGAATCGCTAGCGAATGAAATTCACTAGCGCCCTGAACTGGTTGTTTTGGAACCGAGGCTCCTGTATTGGCAGTTCAATCCTGAAGGAATGCGGTGGCTTCGTGCAGAAACACGTCCAGTTCGTCGTGATGCAGCCAATGGCCTGCGTGTGGAATGGTCAAGAGTCGGTTGTTGCGCACGGCCCGGCGTCGTGAATCATTCTCGGGCACGGGCAAAAAACTCTCCTGCCCCCAAAAAAATAGAACGGGGCACGCGATTTGCCCATAGATTTCAACCATGTCTTCGATGCGGTGGCCGTATGGAGGGAAAATGCGAGCATAGTTGTCGAATTTCCAGACGAGCGATCCATCCGGATCCCAATTCGTACCGTGCAAGGTCAAATGCTCCGCGACTTCATCCGACAGATGGGGATTTGCCTCTTTCATGCGCGCGACGGCTGAATGCAGATCAGGATAAGTTTTCGCGCGTCGGGTTTCCGCGTCGCGTACGGACTCGATCCATTTTCGCGTCCGCTCGGAGGCCGCCCCATGCACCGGATGTTCTGGCGTAAACCCCAGTCCTTCGATCGATATCGCCTTGCGAACGCGGTCAGGGTAGACGCCTGCATAATGCAGCACGATGCCTCCGCCGAGCGAGTGCCCGATCAAGCGGACGGGAAAGTCGTCGATGATATCTAGCAAAGCCGAAAGGTCGAGCACATGTTCGGCGAGGCTGTACATCGCTCCAGGAGCCCAGGCGCTGTTTCCATGGCCCCGCAAATCGAGCGCGTACACGTGGTATCGTTCACGCAATGAACGCGCCACCCAATCCCAATTTCGCGCGTGATCGAGGCCTCCGTGCACGAGCACAAGCGACGGCTTCCGGTCCTGCCCGTAATCCCAAAATTGCAGCTTCAATCGGTCCGAATAGAAAAAATGAGAGATTGGCTCCATGAAAACGCGATGATTCGTGGTCAATTTTGCTCCGCGGTAGTCGCAGACTGTATCATAGATGTGGCTTAAATCCCTGTGCGCTTTGCAGATCCGCCGACAGCAGTCCGCAGCAGGCAGCCTTTTGTTGGTTGTCACATTCTATTAACGAGTTGTTTCGGCAGCGTGCGTGTTACACAAACAGGGGTATGCTAGGCTTTACTTGAAACTGAGCATTTTCAGAAGCGAATCGAAAAAGCGCGATGGCAGAATTCGTTTGCAAAGTCGGTGATACCGCCGGGCGGGTGTTCCAGCAGGTCGAGACGGCGCAGTCGGAGGGGGAAGTTCGGCAGAAGCTGACCGACCGCGGCTTCTATGTTTTTTCGGTACGTAGTCATTTCGGTGTACTGACTCGACTCGGCCAGGCGGGCAGCCAGCGGGCGATACGACCGGCCGATTTTCTGATCTTCAATCAGCAATTTAATACGCTCATCAAAGCGGGATTGCCGATCTTGAAGTCGTTAGATTTGTTAGCGGAGCGCGCCGCCGCTCCGCGTCTCCGGCCAATTCTTGACGAGGTTCGGCAACGCGTACGTGCGGGTGCGCTTCTTTCGGATGCCTTGGCCGCTCAGGGAAGCTTTCCGCCCGTCTATGTCACCTGCATCACGGCAGGCGAGCGCAGCGGAAATCTCACCGGAGTGCTCGACCAATATATTGCTTATCTGCGCGTGAGCACGGGCTTTCGCAGCCGGTTGGTCACCACGATGATCTATCCAGTCGTCCTGGTGCTAACGGCATTGCTCGTCGTGAGCTACGTGGTCACGTTCGCGATGCCGCGATTCGCGGAATTGTACCGGGAATTGGATATCCCCCTGCCGACGCCAACTCGGATCCTGCTTTCGATTGCCACGCCACTGCGTACCTACTTTTTAGTGCTTTTGGTGGCCGCCGCGCTCGGAGCCGTTTTTGTCTTTATATGGAGCCGTTCGGACCGCGGCGCATTGGCCATCGACCGTTTCAAGCCGCGCCTCTTTGTCTTTGGCGACATATGGGTGAAGGCGCAGGTTTCCCAATTTCTGCGCACCCTTTCTACGCTCCTTTCGGGCGGCACCCCGTTGGTTCCGGCGCTGCATACGTCGGCCGCCGCCATCGGCAGCCGCTTGATTTCCACCTCTGTCAAGGGAGCTGCCGATCGCGTGAAGGAGGGGCAGTCGCTTCATCTGAGCCTTGCCGAAACGCAACTGATCCCTGAGCTCGCCCTCGAGATGATCGAGGTTGGTGAAGCCTCTGGAGCCCTGGGCGCTATGTTGATCAGCGTCGCTGAGTTCTACGAGGAAGAAGTGAATACCAGTCTGCAGCGGACTCTGTCTTGGATTCCGATCGTAATTTTGGCGGTCATGGCCGCTGTGGTATTCTTCATATTAGTCTCCCTCTATTTGCCCATGTTCTCTCTCCAAGTTGGAGGCAATGGATAGAAGTCTATGCCAACGGCCAGTAACAATCCGGCACCCGTAAACACAGCGAATGATGCGGTCGAGCAGGAGCAGGCTCGACGGCTAGCAGAACGTTACCGCTGTCCTTTCGTGGATCTGCGTGAACAGCGCATCGATCCAGAGTTGTTTCGTAGCATTCCGGCGGAACTGATGTTCCGTTACAACTTTGTGCCGCTCGAATCCCACGATTCCACGCTCGTGGTGGCATTGGTTGATCCCAGCCAATTGCCGATGACAGACGAGCTGTCGCTGCTTTTGGGCAAACGCCTGCACATCAAGGTTGCCACCGCGTCGCAGATCGGCGAATTGCTGAAGCGCACGGAGCAATCCCAGCGCGTGCTCGACCAGGCCACCGAAGGTTTCACGCTCCAAGTTGTTCAGGACGAAGAAGAGAACGAAGCGAACATTACCATGGAGAAACTCACGCGCGATTCTGGCGTGAGCCCGGTCGTTCGTCTGGTAGACACGGTCATTTTTACGGCTCTCGAGCGCCGTGCCAGCGACATCCACATCGAAACTCGCAGTTCCGAGGTAGTGGTGAAGTATCGTATTGACGGCGTGCTGCAATATGCGATGAAGCCGTTGGACAAGGAATTTCACGCTACGATCCTTTCGCGCATCAAGGTAATGAGCGAACTCGACATCGCAGAGCGGCGCGTGCCGCAGGACGGACGTTTCCGCGTCGGTTACAAGGGCCGTGACGTCGATTTTCGCGTTTCGATCATGCCATCGGTGCACGGTGAGGACGCCGTGCTGAGAATTTTGGACAAGGAAACGCTCAGCGAGAAGTTTCGAAATCTCACGCTCGATGTGGTGGGTTTCGAAGCGGACGAGGTTGCGCGTTTCCGCCGCTACATTCACGAACCTTATGGCATGGTGCTCGTAACAGGCCCCACGGGTTCTGGCAAGACGACCACGCTGTATGCTGCCATCAACGAAATCAAAAACGACGAGGACAAGATCATCACGATTGAGGACCCGGTGGAGTACCAGGTCCGCGGGATCACGCAGATTCCGGTGAACGAGAAAAAAGGGCTTACATTTGCTCGCGGGCTGCGCTCGATTCTGCGTCACGACCCGGACAAAATCATGGTGGGCGAAATTCGCGATCAGGAAACCGCACAAATCGCGATCAATTCCGCGCTGACCGGCCATTTGGTTTTCACCACGGTCCACGCCAACAATGTGACCGACGTGATCGGCCGCTTCATCAACATGGGCGTCGAGCCCTATAATTTCGTCTCCGCCCTCAATTGCATCATGGCCCAGCGCCTGGTGCGCGTCATTTGCGAAAACTGCAAAAAAAGAATCTCGCTCTCGGCGGAAGACTTGCGTACTTCCGGTCTCGATCCGGCGGAATGGTCGCAGGTGCCGTTTTATGAAGGTGCGGGCTGCCTGGAATGTTCAGGTAGCGGCTATCACGGGCGAACCGCGATTACCGAGTTGCTCGACCTTTCCGACCGCGTCCGCGAGATGATCATCGACCGGCGGCCAACCTCAGAGATAAAACGGGCGGCTCGCGACGAGGGAATGACTTTTCTGCGCGAGTCTGGCTTGCGCAAAATACGCGTGGGAGTGACAACGCTTCGCGAAATCAATAAGGTGACTTTCCTTGACTAGCCTGACGAGCTCATCGGTCGTCGACAATCAGCCTCGCCCGCTGGGAATTGTTGGCCGCTTCGATCGCTGGCTGAACGCCATGCCGCACCCTGCCGTGGTGCTGGAAATCGGGCCGAGTCGCGTTGCGGTGGCGCGCTGGGCGATGGTCAGCGGCAGTCTCGATTCGGTCGCTGTCGAGGCACTGCCTGTGGGCGCACTGATGCCGTCGCCGATTGACACGAATGTCACCCAGCCGGATGCTCTGACCTCGGCTCTTCGCCGTGCCTTGAATCAAGTTCCGGTTCGTGGCGCTCCACTGGCATTGCTCGTTCCTGATCCCGTGGTGCGCGTCTTCATCTTGCCCTTCGAAAATCTGCCCCGAAACGCGGAAGAAGCGTTGCCGCTTCTCCGCTGGCGCCTGAAGAAGAGTGTTCCATTCGACGTTGACGAAACTGCTGTTTCCTGGATGCGTCAAAGGGGACGCGACGGCAGCTTGGAGATCGTCGCAGCCATCGCGCAGCGGCGGATTTTGCGGGAGTACGAGGAGATCGTCGAATCCGCGGGCGCTCATGCTGGAGTGGTCCTCAGCTCTACTCTCGCCTCCCTGCCGCTGCTGGAGGAGCGTGGATCGACTTTATTGACGCGCCTCTGCGGAAAGACTCTCACTGCCGTGATCGTTCGCGACGATACACTCTGCGTCTATCGTTCCACGGAAATGCCTGCCGACGCTGGTGTTCTCGATCCGCGGGCCGTGCTTGATGAGGTGTTCCCGGCCATCGCCTACTATCAAGACACTTGGGAAGACTCCATCGATCACGTGTACGTCGGCGGCTTCGGCGCGAGGGAAGGCGTGTTTCGCGACGCATTCTCGGCGGAACTGAGGCACAATGTGGAATCGCTCTCGGAATCGGAAACTACCCGGCGATTGGGTCCCGCGACTAAGGACCTGCTGCGCCACGGGCTCGACGGGCTCGTTGGTTGGCAACTGAACGAAGGATCTTGAGCGGCAATAGAGCCATGAAGCTACGCCTCAATTTGGCAACTAGGCCGCAAGCGAATAATCGGCCCTTTGTGGCCGGCGCAGTCTTGGCTGGAGTTCTGGCTTTTGTGGCTCTTCTGCTGCTCTGCCATAGCGCCTACACTTCGTGGGTCGCTCGCCGCGACCTTCGGGCGGAGATGGCTCGATGGGAATCCCAAATTCGCGTGGACCAGGCACGGCACGAGGAACTGGAAGGCTATTTTCGGGGAGCGACTGCCCAGAATGTGATCGACCGCTCGGCCTTTTTAAATTCGCTGATTGCCGAACGTAGCTTTCCGTGGACGCAAATTTTGACGGATCTTGGGCAGAGTCTTCCGCCGGGCGTCCGGGTTATAAGCATCTCTCCGCACCTGGACAATGGCCGCGCGCAGGTGACGTTGCAAGTGGGCGCGGCCAGCGACGAAGGCAAACTCCAGTTCTTGGACGCCATTGAGAAATCGAGGACCTTCTCAGGTCTGGTGGTGAAAAGTGAACACCACCCGGATCAACCGTTGTCTCCTGACAAAGTTATTCTGGATCTGACCGTCTGGTACGCGACCACATGACCATCCGAGATTGGCCAAAGTGGAAGACGGGGACCGCCATCGCATTGGCGCTACTGCTGATCGCTGATGTGGCTCTCGGGATTTTCGTCTGGCAGATGGCTCGCGAGCGTCCGGAGATGATGCGCCAACGCCTCGATCGCCTGGAAATGCAGGCGAAATTGTTTCGCGCAGACGTAACCCGTGGCGAAAAAATTCGCGCCTCTCTTCCGCAGGTCGGCAAGGATTGCGACACTTTTTATCAGCAGTCATTTCTCGATGCTTCCACCGGATATTCGCAAATTGATTCCGACCTCGGCGCAATTGCCACCAAAGCAGGGGTGCGTACGTCGGGATTCACATATGCGCAGAAGCCAGTCAAGGATCGCGGCGTTACCGAAGTCTCGATCGCCACGAGCTTGGACGCCGATTATCCGCAAATTCTGCAGTTTATCGAGGGAATCGAGCGGTCGAAGAATTTCTATCTGCTCGACGATCTGCGTCTCGATTCGGCGAAAGCCGGCGAGATCCGGCTGGAATTGAAGCTGCACACGTTTTTTAGGACCTAGGTCATGTCGCGACGCACACTCTATCTGCTTGCCGTGCTGGTGATCGTAGCTGCGATCGGGTACTTCAGCCGCCGGCCCGGCGTACCCGGGATTCGCGGCGTTCTCGCATCCGACGCGAAATTCAAGCCGTTGGATGTGCAAGAACCTCAACTGCGTCTCGACTTGTTGCAAGAGCTGCAGACCGTGAAATCTTCGGGCGACCAGCGAAACATTTTTGTCGCCACTCCGCCGCCTCCCCCGAAGCCGGTCGATCAGCCCAAGGAAGAGCCGTTCATGGGCCCGCGAGTGCCTCCTCCTCCCCCGCCCGTGCAGGTGCCGGCTCAATTTTTTGGTTACGCAGTAGAGACTGCCAGCGGGAAACGATTGGCGTTTTTCAGCAGCGGGGACGATGTCTTGGTTGTCGCCGAAGGGGACACGTTTCTGAACAATTATCGCCTGGTCCACATCGGCAATGATTCCGCGGATGTGGAGCAGATCTCGTCCGGACGGCACGCCAGCGTCCCCTTGGTCCAGTCTCCGGAAGACTCAGCCAAACCATGACGGGCACTCCGAGTTCGGCGCGTTTTGCCAGGCCGACAAGTTCCAACGCCGCTCGTCGCTCCCGCGAATCCGGCTACGCCTATCTCCTGGCTCTGTTCCTGGTGATGGCTATGATTATTGGATCCCAGGCCGTGCTCGAGAATTTGGCTACGCAAGGCCGCCGCATGCGCGAACAACGGACGATCTGGCGTGGGGAGCAGTGGGAGCGGGCCATTCGGCTCTACTATCACAAAACGGGTAAGTATCCGCAGTCGACGGACGACCTCGAAACCGGCATGGCGGAGCTTCATTTCCTTCGAATCGAGGCCTATAAGGACCCGATGAATCAGGACGATGGCTCCTGGCGGCTCATCTATGTCAACGCTTCGGGCCAAATTTCCTGCAGCACAAAATACGCAACGCTTCAGCAAATGGCATTGCTCGATCTGAACAACGGTACAATCCCGCCGGGAGCGACGCTCCCGGGTGCCGTTCCCGTTTCGACTATGGCTTCCGCTTCATCCACGCAGTCTGGAATGTTCGGCCAGAGTCCATTTTCGAGTTCGTCCGTCAGCACCCAAACCGCCGGGCCACAAACCGCTACGCCACAAAGCGCTCAGTCCGACCAGCAACCCAATCAACAGCCCGGCCAGCAATCGGGCCAACAATCCGATCAGCAATCTTCCTCGTCAGACTCGAACGGGCAGCCCGTGAATCCACTCGCGTTGCTGAAGCCCACCGGCCCTTGCGATGGCCCCGTAATTGGCGGCTTTCTCACCGGCGTAGCCAGCAAAGTCGACAGCCCATCGCTAAAAATCTACAAAGGCGGCAAGAAGTACATCAACTGGGAATTCATCTGGAACCCGCTAGAGGATCAGGCTCGGGCGATGCTGGCAGGCCTGCAGTCTCAAGGTGCCCTGGCTCCTGGCTTTGGCGCGGTCGCCACTACCGGCGCCACTGGTCAACCTTCCAACTCGGGCACGCCATCTCCAACTCCTGCACCGTCGCCCGCAACGGGTCCGGGGACCGGCGAAACTCCTCAGCTGCCTTCACAGAGCGGGCCGTAGCACCAGCCCAGGGCTTGCCGGCGCTGAGGCGCCGGAGGAACCCAGTGTTCAATCCGAGCGATGAAAAGCCGCGCGAGGGTCCATCGATCTTTGCAGTCGTCTCCGTGCTGCTTTTTGTCGTTGTGATCGGCTATCTCGGCTGGATTTTCTGGTCGCGCGAGCAACGCGATCAAGCCTTCATGCAACGAGCCGCGGCCGAGGCCGCGCAGCGCCGCTCGCAGGATCAACAAACCTTCCAGGGGATGGGCGGAAATCGCTTTGCCATTCTCGATTTTTATGCCAACCCTGGCGTCATCTCGCGCGGCGACCGCGCCGATCTCTGCTACAGCGTGTCCAATGCCAAGTCGGTCACCCTCGACCCGCCCGCCGGCGCGGTTTGGCCCTCGTTCGATCGATGCGTCAACGTTTCACCGTCCAAGACGACCACTTATATGCTCACCATCTCGGACGCTCAAGGCAGCACTCAATCCTCGCGCGTCACCGTCGAAGTGCGTTAATCCGCCGGACCTGAATCCACCGCCTTTGCAAAAATCCGCGCGAAGGTGCAAAATAGAGTTATCGGAGGATGCATTCGCGGTGGGCCGTTTCCACTGAGAAGCTCGCTCAAGGAGCCGCAGGCACTTATGGCTGTCGAGATTGCAAAGGGCGTCACGCTTGAAAGGCCGGGCGACGACGCGAATTTCCTGAAGGATGAAGGGATTTTCTTCGCCACGCTCGATAAAGTCGTGAACTGGGCCCGGCGCAGTTCGATTTGGCCCATGTCGTTCGGTTTGGCTTGCTGCGCCATCGAGATGATGTCGATGGCCGCCTCTCGATACGACGTCTCGCGTTTCGGGGCCGAGGTTTTCCGCGGCTCTCCGCGCCAGGCGGATCTAATGATCATCGCCGGCCGCGTCTCGCAGAAGATGGCTCCAATCATCAAGCAGCTCTATGCGCAAATGCCCGAGCCGAAGTGGGCGATTTCCATGGGTGCTTGCGCCACATCGGGCGGGGTCTTCAACAACTACGCCGTCGTGCAGGGCGTGAACCAGCTGATCCCAATCGACGTATATGTACCCGGCTGCCCTCCCCGGCCTGAGGCTCTGCTCTACGCCATATTTCAGCTCCAGAAGAAGATCGACCACGATCGTGGCAGCTTTGTGCGCTCCTTGAACTTAAGCAAGAGCTAGTAGCTGCTGAATTCGCTCAAGTTGGGCCGGATTTGTCAGCCTCGCAGAGTCAAAACCGCGAGGCTCACAACGCAGGGGGAGAATCGAAATGACCTACTATGGCGGCAGAGAGCTGGCTTGCTCGTTTCGCACCGTTCGCAAAAATACGATTCAGATCGCGGAGGACATCCCAGAAGAGCGTTATGGATTCCGTGCCGCTCCGGAATCACGCACCGTCGCTCAGACCCTCGTTCATATCGCCTTCATGCCGGAGTTTGCTCATCACATTCATGGCAACAGAATCGACGATATGACCAAGGTCGATTTTCCGCGGCTCGCGCAGCAGTTTGGCGCTGAGGAAGCAAAGCCGCGCAGTAAGGCTGAAATCATTGCGCTACTACGCGCCCATGGCGACAAGTTCGCGGCATATCTTGAGGGGTTGCCGGAAAACTTTCTTGCCGAGTGCGTCGCGATGCATCCCGGTGCGGAGCCTTCCACCCGCACTCGCTTTGAAATGCTGCTGGCGCCGAAAGAACATGAAATGCACCATCGGGCTCAATTAATGGTGATCGAGCGGATGATCGGCGTCGTTCCGCATCTCACGCGGCAACGCCACGAACAGATGGCGCGCGCCCAATCCGCTCCGAAATAATCGCGGCGGCGAGGCTGCGTCCTTAAGACGCGTTCCCCTTAACCTAGCGAACGGCCGCCGTTCCGCCGTCGAATTCCACCACACTTCCGGGCGCAAACTGTTCCCGGCGCACGTAGCCCATTCCGATCGACGTGTCGGCCGCGGGTGAAAATGCCGCGCTCGTTACCGCACCCACTTCCGCTCCTCCCGCTCGCAGCTTCGTCCCAATCGAGGGCGCGGTGCGCGTTGAAAATGTCAGGCTCACTCGCTTCCGATTTACATGTCCTCGCGATCGCACCCGCTCCACAATTTCCTGGCCTGTGTAGCAGCCTTTATTGAAGCTGACGTGCGTGTTCTCAACCGCGGCCTCGTGAGGAATCATCGCCTCGTTGAAGTCCGCCGGGAACCAAGGGACGCCGGCTTCGAGGCGTAGTGCGTTTAGCGCTTCCATGCCGATCGGCTGCCCGCCAACCGCGCGAATTTCCCGCAGCAGTTTGTTCCAAATCGCCGGCAACGCCGCCCATGGAGCAATCCATTCCGCGCCCGTTTGCCCAAAGTGCGAGCGCCTTACCAGCCGGCAAGCCGCGCCTTCAACCTGAACATCTTGAATCGCAAGATCGGCGAAAGCTTCGACGTCAAGCCCGCACGCCTGTCGCACCACGTGTGCTGCACAGGGCCCCTCCACCGCAATGCTGCCCGTCGAATTGCTCAAGTCCTCGATCGTCACTTTCGAGCCGATGATGTATTTCTTCAGTGTCGCAAGCGTCCGCTCCCGCAAGGAGATATGCGACCGAGCCAGTAGGGTTTCCACCAGCGCATAGATCTCGAGTTCGGCCAGAATGTGCCCCTGCGGATTCAGAAGCAGCGCAAGCGTCCCGCGCCCCTCTGCCAGCGATTTGATATCGTTCGACGTGATGTTATGGAGATATTGCACGCGATCCCGCCCGCCCACCGACCACGTAGCCTGCCAGCTCGTGTCGAATAGCGCTGCTTTCTCTCGCCCCGCAGCGAACTCTGTTTCAATCGTCGAAAAATGCGCGGGCAACGTGCAGCCTTCGATCTGCGCGACCTGCGCCCCCGCGGCGCGATGTTCCTCGATGAGTGGCGATTCCATATTCGCGTTCAGTTCAGCTGCATTCGCGAGCCCATAAATCATATTAGCAGATGGCGCTCGCGAAGCCGCGGCGACACCGGGGTTAAGCTGAGCGGATGTGCTAAATTTGTTGGGTTATGCCTCTCGGCGTTTACGTTCAGGTCCCGTTCTGCCAGACCAAGTGCACCTATTGCAACTTCCATACCGGAGTTGTGTCGCGCGACCGGTATCGCCCCTACGTGGACGCGGTCTGCCGCGATATCTCGGATGCGTCGGCGTCCTCCACGGAATCCGTAGATACGGTATACGTCGGCGGTGGCACCCCAAGTCTGCTCGATCCCGCAGATTTGGCCCGGATTCTACACACTCTCGACCGCTCTTTTACCGGTGCTCGCGAGGAAGTCACTCTCGAGGCCGATCCCGAGACGGTTACCCCAGAACGAACTGCAGCTTGGCAGCGCGCAGGCTTTAATCGAATCAGCCTTGGCGCGCAGTCATTTCAGGATGTCGAGCTGCAAAACGCAGGCCGGTTGCACCGCCGCGAAGACATTTTTCGCGCCGTTGATCTGCTTCGCAGCGCGGGACTTAGCAACGTCAGCCTCGATCTGATCGCCGGGTTGCCGCATCAAACGCGCGCATCCTGGGAAGATTCTGTTAGTCAATTGCTTCGCAT
>JASHRI010000334.1 GCA_030037435.1 Candidatus Acidiferrales bacterium
GCGAGCGCCTGGACACAACCGAGTGCTGCAAGCAAATGTAAACGAACGCGAGACACCAAGCGAGAAATGCGAAAGCGACAGTGGATTCTTTGAAGGACACGGCCAAGGAAAAAATCATAGTTGCGGCGACGAGGCGAGCAGGACGCGCGCCCGAGCCACGATGATTTCGAGTGCGCACGCGGCAAAGTTCTTCGAAGAGGATGCCGGCGGCGACGAGGCAGGCGATGGCGGCAGGCTCGTCGGTTGGAGTGCCGACGATTTGGGAGCGGGTGGCCAAGAAAAACATCGGAACCGCGAGGATGCAATAGAACCAGTCGCTCGGTGTGGGTGACTCGTTGCGAGCCACGCGGGACCAGGCGAGAAGGATGGGAACGAGGATGGCGGCGATCGTCAAACCGGTGAACAGATGAAATGCGAGGGCTTTGAGCGGTCCATGATCGAACGCGGCGACGCAAAGGAAAACGGAGCAGTTGAATCCGAGGCGGCCGTGAAGATTGGCGAGGCCGGGAACGGCGGGAAATGCGGTGATCCAGCGAACAGCGGGCGCACCGTAAAGGCCGGTGTCGTAGTGGTCGCAAGGGCCCGACGCGCGCAGCGCCATATAGAAGACGATCGCAATGTACGGCAGGATGGCCCAGCGAGCGCGACGCAGGCCCGGGCCAACGCGGGCGAAAATCGTGGAGCGATTGAGCAGCAGACAGAGAATGCCCGCGCAAAGCAGAGCGAGAGTTGCCCAGGCACTTAGGCGGAGGAAAAGCGACCAGATTTCGAGAAAGGCGACGGACGCGGCGAGTCCGATCCAGAAGGCGTCCATGAGGAGCGCGTCGCCTTCAAAACAGCGCAGGATGGCGGCGCCAATGCCGATCAGGGCGAGCGCGGTGACGATCCAGATGGCGAGAATGGCGAGTGCGGAGGCGATAAGCATCGCGAAGTAGTTAGGCTCGGAGCGGCACAAGGATACATGGTGCGGATGGATTTCGGTGAACACGTTTGACGAGGTGATTCGAGCGAGAGGATCAGGCGCGTTAGTCGACGGCCTGGGTGATGATGTGGACATCCACCTCAGGAGACTCGCGGAGGAACCGGTGGGCGGGCGAAAGATAGAGAAACTTTTTCAAGCCTTTGACGGCGGAGCGGCCGAAAATAACCTGGGTAACGTGTTTTTCATGCGCGAATTTCGCGATGGCATCCGCGACGCTGGGCCCTTTTAGGCGCACGACAATAGCTCCGAGGCTTTCCGCGAATTGGAGGTTGGCCTCGAGCGACTTTTGATTTTCTCTGCCGCTTTTCCAGCCGGTGTCGACGTAGATGGCATAGAACTCGGCGTCGTTGCGACGGGCCATGCGGGCGGCGCGTGCGATCAAGTACTGGGCGTTGGGATTGGAGTGCACGCAGACCGCGAGGCGTTCGCGAACACCCCAATTCTTTTGAATATCCTTGGCAGCGCGATAGGTTTCCAGGCTGCGATCCACCTGTTCGGCGACCTGGCGTAAAGCGAGCTCACGAAGAGCGATCAGATTGCCACGCCGAAAGAAATTTCCCAGAGCCTGCTCGACCTTTTGAGGCGCGTAGATATCGCCGCGGCGCATGCGATTTTGGAGCGCTTCGGGCGTGAGATCGACCATGACGGTTTCATTGGCAGTGAGCGGAACCCAATCGGGTACGGTCTCGCGAACTGTGATGTCCGTGATGTTGCGCACGAGGGGCGCCACGCTTTCGATGTGCTGGATATTGAGCGTGGAGAGAACATCGATTTTGGCCGCGAGAATTTCCTGAACGTCCTCGTAGCGCTTGCGATGCTTGCTCCCGGGGATGTTGGTGTGCGCGAGTTCGTCGACGAGCACAACCTGCGGGCCGCGCGCGATGATGGCGTCGACGTCCATTTCGTCGAAGATCGCGCCTTTGTATTCGATCTTGCGGCGCGGGACGGTTTCGAGCTGCGAGGTGAGCTCTTCGATGCCTTTCCGGCCGTGGCTTTCGACCAGGCCGATCACGACATCTTCGCCGCGGCTATGGCGTCGAATCCCTTCGCTCAACATACCGTACGTCTTGCCCACGCCCGGCGCGTATCCGAGGAAAAGCTTGAAAATTCCCTTGGCTTTTTGCGGGGGTGAGGCGACTTCGAGCCAATCTTCCGGCTTTTTTGCCAAAGCAAATAACTCCTGCGAGGGATTTGCAGCGACTGCGCCGATGCGGTCGAGCCACTGCGTGAAACAGCAACAACTGCGCTAGAATTCAGCCATGCCCGAACATTCCCGGTCGTTCCCGCGGCAATCCGCGCGTTTCCTAGGCGCCTTAGCCATCATCGTGGCCCTCACGCTGTTTTACCGGAAGGTTCTGCCCCAGGTGAATCAGACGACGGTAGCGCTGTCATTGCTGCTGGCGATTTTAGCAGTTTCCGCGGTGTGGGGAATGGCTGTATCGGCTTTTATGTCGGTGGCGGCAATGCTGGCGTTCAACTATTTCTTCCTGCCGCCGGTCGGGACGTTCACAGTCGAAGATCCGCAAAATTGGGTGGCGCTCGCCGCATTTTTGGTGACCGCGATTCTTGGAAGCCAGCTTTCAGGGCGCGTGCGCAGAGAGGCGGACGCTGCGAACCGCCGCAGGAGGGAAATCGAAAGGCTTTACGCGTTCAGCCAAAAGCTGCTGGGAGAAGGTGACGTGATGCGCCTGCTGAACGCGATTCCCAACCACCTTGTCGATGCATTCGAGGCGGGAGCGGTGAGCGTTTTTCTGGCGGATAAAAATAAATTTTATCGATCGGGCATGGGCACGCAGCAGCTGGACGAGCAGAAAATGAGAGGAGCGTTCACTCGAGACGAGCCGACCGTGGATGAGGCGGGCGGATTCTGCTACGGGCCGATCCGGCTGGGATTGCGGCCCATTGGGAGCATCGGCATTTCCGGCACGCCGCCTTCGCGGCAAACGCTGGAAGCGATCGGCACGTTGATCGGGATCGCCATCGAACGTGCGCGCGCCGTGGAGCAGTTGAGCAAGGCGGAAGCGGACCGGCAGGGCGAGCGGCTGAAATCGGCGCTGGTCGATTCGATTACGCACGATTTCCGTACGCCCCTGACGTCGATCAAAGCGTCGGTGACGAGCCTGCTTTCGTCACGAAGCCAGAACAGGGAACAGGAAGAGGAATTGTTGACGGTGATCGACGAGGAGTGCGACCGGCTGAATCGGTTGGTGGAAGAGGCCGCCGAGATGGAGCGGCTGGAAGCGGGAGAGTTCGAGCTAGAATTCAAGGTTGTACCCGCCGAACAACTGATCGAAGCGGCGCTTGGGCATTGCCGCAAGGCGCTTGGTTCGCGGGAGGTGGTGGTGCGTGCCGCTCCCGGGTTGCCACCGGTGCGAGTGGACGTCGATCGCGCGAAGGACGTGCTGGTGCAACTGATCGACAATGCGAATCTCTATTCGCCGAAGGATCAGCCCATCGTTATCAGCGCGGAAGACAATGGGAACTCCATATTGATCAGCGTTGCAGACCGAGGGCCGGGGATCGAGGATCTGGAGCAAGGAATGATTTTCGACAAGTTTTATCGCGGGAAGAATCAGAGATACCTGGTGCGCGGCACGGGTATGGGCCTGCCGATCGCTAGAGCGATTGTGCAGGCGCTTGGCGGCTCGATCAGCTTGACGAGCCAGTTTGGCAGCGGCTCGGTGTTTTCCTTCACGCTTCCGATTAGCGCCAGTGCGGGAGAGCGGCATTGAGCTCGGCGAAGATATTGGTGGTGGACGATGAGCCGCAGGTGCGCCGCGTGATGAAGTCGACTTTGACTGCCGAGGGTTACACGATTACCGAGGCAAGCAACGGCAACGAAGCCCTGGAGGTGTTTCGAGCAAAGCCTCCCGATATTATTTTGCTCGACCTGAACATGCCGGGAATGGACGGCCTCGAAGCATGCCGGCAAATTCGCAGAAGCTCGGAAGTGCCGATCATCATGCTGACCGTGCGCAACGCGGAACGAGACAAAGTGCTGGCACTAGACGCCGGCGCGGACGATTACGTCGTAAAGCCATTCGGTATGCAGGAGCTGCTGGCGCGCATCCGGGCGGCGCTTCGGCGAACGCTGCCGCAAGACAAACTGCCGCCGTTCGCGTCGAAAGACTTGAGCATCGATTTTGAGGCGCGACGTGTGGTGGCGCGTGGACGCGAGGTACACCTGACACCGAAGGAATTCGATGTCTTGCGGCGGCTGGTGGAAAACCAAGGGAAACCACTGACGCACCGGCGATTGCTGCAAGCCGTCTGGGGCCCAGACTATGGAGACGAGCCGGAATACTTGCGGGTCGTGGTGAATCAACTGCGCAAAAAGATCGAGGCGGATCCGGCGCATCCGAAACTTATTTTAACGGAGCCCTGGGTCGGATATCGATTTGAAACACCGAAGGAAGGCAAATCGCGGTCGGGAACTTGAGCCGGTTGGCGTTCTGCATCCTTTTTCGATTTGATAGGACCATTCGTCCGTGCGCCAGACGATCAGCGTCCGCATTTAGTACCAAGGTCCTGAGAACATTCAGAGCACATCGACGCGGCAATTCATGCTCGTCCACGAATTTCCGCGCTAGCCTAAGCCGATAAGATATTGGGGCCGCATGCGTCTCGCGGGGCGGCAGGGCCGTCTTGCTGATTTCGCGCCGCTGGCCCGTGTGCGCACATGGACGATTTGCTGCAAGTTAGTGGCTTGACCGCGGAGTTTCGCGCCGGTAGCGCGGCGGCTCATCGCGCCGTCGACGGCGTGAGCTTCGATATCGCGGAAGGCGAAGTAGTCGGGCTGATGGGAGAGTCCGGCTGCGGCAAGACGACGCTCGCGCACGCGCTGCTGGGGTTACACGACAGGGACTGCGTCGACATTTCCGGCTCGGCGCTGTTTCGCGGGCAGGATTTGTTCTTGCTCGGCGAGCGTGCCCTTCAGAAAATCCGCGGGGCCAAGATTTCGCTGATTTCGCAAGAGCCGGGCATCGCGCTGTGTCCCGTTCGCCGCGTGGGGGATCAAATCGCAGAAGTGATGCACGCGCATGCGCGATTGAGCTGGAAAGACTGCCGCATCGAAGCCGCATCGTGGCTGGATCGCACTGGCCTGCAGCCGACGGATCGTTTCTGGTCTGCTTACCCGCATCAACTGAGCGGCGGGCAACTGCAACGGGTGGTCTTGGCGCAAGCCTTGATCTGCAAACCGGATTTGTTGATCGCGGATGAGCCTACGGCATCGCTCGATGCGCGAAATCAGGCAGAATTCGTGGACCTGCTCCGTAAGCTCAAATCCCAGTTCGGCCTTTCCGTTCTGCTGATCAGCCACACGGCCGAAATACAGGCCAGTCTTGCCGATCGGCTACTGGTGATGCGAGCGGGAAGAATCGTTGAGCAAGGCACGTTGGCCCAGATGTTTCGCAATCCCTCGGATGATTACACGCGTGCGATGCTGTGCCCGGCTGCCGCCGGGACAGATAGAGTGCGAAGCCGAGCGCGCTTAGAGGAGTTTGCGGCGACATGATCAGCGCGACGGCACCATTGCTGCGGGTCGAAGGGCTCGCGAAAAGCTACGTTCAGCGCCGCCCGATGACGAACGCGAAGTACGTGGTGCGTGCGTTTGAGGACGTGAGCCTCGCGGTGGCGCGCGGCGCGACCCTAGCCATTGTGGGCGAATCCGGAGCGGGGAAATCATCTCTGGCCCGGTGCATGGCGCTGCTCGAGAAGGCCGATCGCGGAGAAATTCGGTATGCGGGGAAAAATGCAGCGGCACTTGCTGACAGCGACCTGTTGCCGTTGCGACGCGAAATTCAGCTCATCTTCCAAGATCCCACCGCGGCCCTGAACGCGCGATTCAGCGCGGCGGAAATCGTCGCCGAGCCGCTGGTGATTCAACGGATCGGGTCGAAAAACGAACGCCGCGAGCGAGCGATTGAGCTGATGCGCCGCGTAGGGTTGCCGGCGGAGTCAGCCGAGAAATCGCCGCTCGAGTTCAGCGGAGGCCAGCGCCAGCGGTTGGCCATTGCACGCGCCCTGGCGCTCGAGCCCCGGCTGCTGATTTTCGACGAAGCGCTTTCAAGCCTCGATCTGGCTAACCAAAAAATGATTTTGGCGCTTCTAGCTGACCTGCAGGCGTCGCATGCGCTCACATACATTCACGTGTCGCACGATCTGCGGCTGGTGGCACAGTTCGCCGAGGAAGTGGCCGTGATGTACGCCGGGAAAATCGTGGAACATGCGCCAGCCTCGCAATTGTTCGCGCGACCAGCGCATCCGTACACGCGCGACTTGCTGCGTGCCATGCCGTCCCTCGAATCGATTCTTTTGGAGCGCTCCGCATAGGAATCTCGCATGAAATATCTCGGACGACGACTCATTCATGCGGCACTCTTACTGATCGGCGTCTCGTTCTTTTCGTTCGCGCTGCTTCAATGGGCGCCCGGCGACTTCTTTGATGAACTTCAGCTGAACCCGCGCATCTCCGCGCAGACGGTGGAAGCTCTGCGCGTCGAATATGGCCTGAATCAATCGCTGCCAGTTCGCTACGAGCATTGGCTGCGGTCGATTGCGCACGGCGACCTTGGTTTCTCGCTGGCTTACAACAGCGCCGTTGGCCCGATCGTTGCGGTGCGTGCGCGAAATACGCTGGTGCTAACCGGCGCGGCGACGCTGATGGCGTGGCTTCTCGCAATTCCGCTCGGCATCTGGACGGCTACCAGCGG
>JASHRI010000335.1 GCA_030037435.1 Candidatus Acidiferrales bacterium
GGCAGCGACCTGGCGGCCATTCGAGAGAACAATGGCGAGTTCCAGGTGGAGTTTCCGCTGGGGAAGGTGATCTATAAGAGCCAGACGTGGCTGAATTTTTTGAGGGTCTCGCCGCAGGGTAATCGCGTCGCTTTTGCACAGTATTTGACGGACGGGGCGGACATCGGCTCGGTTGTGATTTTGGAGCGCAACGGTCAACAACTCGCGCAATCGCAGCGGTACGTAAGCATCGAGGGGATTGTTTGGCGGCCTTCGGGCGATCAGGTCTGGTTTGCCGCCTCCTCGCCGAGTTCTGGCTGGGCTGACCAAGTTCACTCTCTGACCATCGGGGGCAAGGACCGAATCGTGCTGTCCATTCCCCCCGTCCTGCGCATTCACGATGTTTCGAGCGATGGACGTCTTTTGGTGACTCAGGACCAGTGGCGGAATGGAATGCAATACAAGGCTCCGGAGACTGCTGACGAGAGGGATTTTTCCTGGCTCGATGGAGCGACCATATCGGATTTGTCCAAAGACGGACAGGAACTCGCCTTCGGTGATTTTATGGAAGCATCCGGTCCTGGAGGCCTTGCCTATGTGCGAAGAGAGAAGGACTCATTTGCTGTGAAGCTGGGCACCGGCCTTTCCCCAGTGCTCTCTCCGGACGGGAAGTGGGCACTCGTTGGCGCGTACGATCCTCCGCACCTGGCTCTCTTGCCGACGGGAATTGGGGAAGTGCGCTCGCTGAAGGCGTACGGCCTGCAACAGCTTCAATGGCAGGGATGGATGCCGGACGGGAAGGAAGTCTATTTTGCCGGCAATGACGGGCATGACTGGCGGATTTACATGCAGGCTCTCGATGGAGGAGCGCCGCGCGCGGTCACGCCGGCAATTTCCGTCAGTGCATCGCAGGTGCTTTCGGACTTGGTTTCTCCCGATGGAAAATTCGTTTTTGCTCGCAGCTTGGATGGCAGTGGGATGCTTTATCCCCTGGCGGGAGGGCAGCCACAACCGGTGCCGGGTCTGATGACGAATGACGTCTGGGCGAACTGGTCGAGCGACAGCAAGTCAATTTACGTTTATCAAGACGACGTAACTCGCGCTGAACTCTTTGGCTTGAACCTCTCGACTGGAAAGCGAGAGCTTTTGAGGACACTCGCCCCACCAGACATTGCGGGGCTCGCAGGTATTGAGTCACTCAGGATCACAGACGATGGGAAGGCTTACGCGTATTCATACAACCGAGGGTTGTCTGCTCTCTACCTTGTGAAGGGCATTCAGTGACAATCGCGACGGGGACAAAAGTCGGGGCGTACGAGATTAGCGCTGAGATTGGTAAAGGTGGCATGGGAGAGGTGTATCGTGCGAGGGATACGAAGCTCGGGCGCGATGTTGCGGTGAAAGTGTTGCCCGAGGCGTTCGCGCGAGATGCGGAACGCATGGCGCGATTCCAGCGCGAAGCAAAAGTCCTAGCTTCGCTGAATCACCCCAACATTGCTGCGATTTATGGATTTGAGGATTCGGGCAATACGCACGCGCTGGTGATGGAGTTGGTCGAAGGACCGACGCTGGCGGATCGGATCAAATCTGGACCAATTCCCGTCGAGGAAGCGCTGCGGATTGCGAAGCAGATTTGCGAGGGGCTGGAGTACGCGCACGAACGCGGGATTGTGCATCGTGATCTGAAGCCGGCGAACGTGAAAGTGTCGCGCGATGACGCGGTGAAGATTTTGGATTTTGGGCTGGCGAAAGCCGTCGAAGGCGAAGCGGAGGGAACGGATATATCGACCTCGCCGACGCTGACGCGGATGGCGACGCAGGCGGGATTCATCATCGGGACAGCGGCGTACATGTCGCCGGAACAGGCCAAGGCGAAGCCGGTAGATCGCCGCGCGGACATTTGGGCGTTTGGCTGCGTGTTGTACGAGATGCTGACGGGGAAGATGGCGTTCACGGGCGAGACCGTGACAGACACACTGGCGGCGGTAATCAAGGAAGACCCGGATTGGTCGCAGCTGCCGAAAAATACGCCGCTGCGAGCGCGGGTACTGCTACAGCGATGCTTGCAAAAGGAGCCCAAGCAGCGATTGCGCGACATTGGTGACGCACGAATCTCGATTGATGAAGCTATCTCAGGCGCGCCGCTCGAAGCGCCAACGCCGAACGAGCTTGGATGGGCGCGAACCAGGCGCCGGCAAACAATTCTCTGGACGATTGCATGCCTGCTTGTCGCAGCAATTGCGGGACTTCTTGTTTGGGTCCTGAAACCGACTCCGCTGCGGCCCGTTACCCGCGCGGTGATCGATCTGCCGACGGGCCAGCGGCTGGCAGGGTTGGACGCTCAGGCCGTGGCCCTTTCACCCGACGGGAGCGAGCTCGCCTATGTCGCAACGACTCAGGGAAACGCCCCGCCGCAAATCTATCTGAGACCGATGGACAGCACGGACGCCAAGCCTGTGCCCGGCACGGAAGGAGCCTCGAATCCCTTCTTTTCTCCCGATGGGCAATGGCTAGGTTTCTTCGCGGACAGCAAGCTGAAGAAAATCTCGGTGGGCGGGGGAACGGCGCAGGATTTGGCTGACGCTT
>JASHRI010000028.1 GCA_030037435.1 Candidatus Acidiferrales bacterium
TCACGCTGATGCTGTACGAACTCAGTAGCCCCAGCGGCGGGCAAACCACTCAGCAGAAAGAGGAGAAGCTCCGCAGCGAGAGCAAGAAATTCATCGAAATGGCGTACCAGGGACTTAATGATCGGAATCTGGCGAAAATGGCGATTGGCCTTCGCACTCCAGATTACGAGGATCTGCTTCCGCGCATGCTCACAACCGTAGACGACTCCCTCCGCGACAATCCGCACTACCTCGGATGGGCGTGGCACTCATGGAACGATCAACTGCAAGCGCCTCCGGCCGGCGCGCCTGCCCAATGACGGCACATCGTTGCACATGTTAAAATAGCGCTGCGTTTGTCGCTCCCAAGAGCCTTCGAAATCTACCGGGTTGCAAGGCCGCATGTGCGGCCCTTCCCTTGCAGGCCGCAGCGCAACCGTACCATGACGCCGATTCGCAATATCGCCATCATCGCCCACGTGGACCACGGCAAGACCACACTCGTCGACGCCATGCTGCGCCAGAGCGGCA
Source organism: Candidatus Acidiferrales bacterium (assembly GCA_030037435.1). GTDB lineage: Bacteria > Acidobacteriota > Terriglobia > Acidiferrales > UBA7541 > Palsa-295. Next base: position 511 of record JASHRI010000028.1, read on the forward strand.
TCTTTCGCGAGAATCAGGAAGTCGTAAAGCGCGTGATGGATTCCAACGAGCTTGAGCGCGAGCGCGGCATCACTATTCTCGCCAAAAATACCGCCATCACCTATCGCGGCACGAAGATCAATATCGTCGATACGCCGGGCCACAGCGATTTTGGTGGCGAAGTGGAACGCGCTCTTCGCATGGTCGATGGCGTGCTCGTCCTGGTGGATGCGAGCGAAGGGCCGCTGCCTCAAACGCGGTACGTGCTGCAAAAGGCGCTGGCCGCTCATCTGCCGCCCATCATGGTGCTCAACAAGATCGACCGGCCCGATGCGCGTCCCGATGCCGTGCTCGACGAAATCTATAGCCTGTTCATCGATCTCGACGCGACCGAAGACCAGCTCGATTTTCCCGTTCTCTACACCAACGCAAAAACGGGAGTCGCCCATCGCAAGCTTGGCGACGGCTCGGAAAATCTCCAGCCGCTGTTCGAGCAAATTCTTGCTTCGATTCCCGCGCCAGCGGGCGATCCCTCGGGCGTACTGCAGATTCAGGTCACCAATCTCGACTACAGCGATTTCCTCGGCCGCATCGCGATTGCCCGCGTATTTCAGGGAACGCTTGCGCGCGGCACGGAAGTTGCCATCGCCAAGCCCGGCTCAGCGATCCGGTCCGCGAAAATCACCAAGCTTTTCACCTTTCGCGGCCTCGAACGCGACGAAGCCGCCGAGGTCTCAGCCGGAGACGTAGTCGCCATCGCTGGCGTTGAGGGGATTCAGATCGGTGAGACCATCACTGACCTCGCAAATCCCGCGCCGCTCGATCCGCTTGCCATCGACGATCCCACGCTCGCCATGGTCTTCACCATCAACACGTCTCCATTCGCCGGCCGCGAGGGGCAATTCGTCACCTCGCGCGATTTGCGGTCGCGCCTCGAAAAGGAATTGCTCACCAATGTGTCGCTTCGCGTAGAGGAAACCGGCTCGACCGACGCCTTTCGCGTCCTCGGCCGCGGCGAACTTCAGCTTGCGATCCTGATCGAAACCATGCGTCGCGAGGGCTATGAGCTGACCGTCGGCAAACCCGAAATCGTGGTGCGCACGGAAAACGGCCGCCGCCTCGAACCGCTCGAACTCCTGGTGATCGACTGCCCGGAGAATTTCATCGGCATCGTCATGGAATCGCTTGGCAGCCGCCGCGGCGAACTCCGAAAGATGGTGAATCATCATTCCGGCCGCGTGCGCATGGAGTTCAGCATCCCTTCGCGCGGCTTAATCGGACTGCGCGGCCAGCTTCTAACCGATACGCGCGGCACCGCGCTGATTCATTCGCTCCTCGAAGGTTGGACCGACTACGCGGGCGACATGGCCATGCGCCCCACCGGTGCTCTGGTCGCCGACCGGCACGGCCCCTCAACCGCCTTCGCCGTGTGGGGCATTCAGGAGCGCGGCGAGATGTTCATTGGGCCGGGGGTCGAAGTTTACGAGGGGATGATCGTCGGCGAGAATTCGCGCGAAGAGGACATGAGCGTCAACATCACCAAGGAAAAAAAACTCACCAACATGCGCTCGTCGACCGCCGACGAAGCGATTCGCCTGATCCCTCCGCGTGAAATGACCCTCGAAAAGGCCATCGAATTTATTGCCGACGACGAATACGTCGAAGTCACGCCGAAGTCCATCCGCCTCCGCAAGAAAGTCCTCGACTCCAAAAAGCGCCCGAAACGCTGGCAGGAGATCCGCGCCAGCGCCGATGCCTCCTCCTAAAACATTCTGGTCGCAAAAAATCGCGCTGCGGAATTGCGGCAAGCAGCGTCCCTATTGCCTTCCAATATATGTTGTGGCATATTGCTATGGCTATCCAATAGAAACGAGGGTATGCCGATGACAAATGGCAAAACCGATGTTTGGCAGGGAACGCTGGCGCTGATGGTTCTGAAGACGCTCGAAGCCATGGGCGCGATGCACGGCTACGGCATCGCCCGCCGCATCGAGCAGACCAGCGGCGACCTCCTCTCCGTAAATTACGGCACGCTCTATCCCGCACTCCTGAAGCTCGAGCAGGAGGGTTACATCGCGTCTGAGTGGGGCTTCTCGGACAACAACCGCAAAGCAAAGTTTTACAAACTTACGCGCGCTGGCCGCAAACAGCTCGCGCGGGAAGCGCGCGAGTGGGAGCAAACCACGGCGATCGTCGCGCGATTTCTGGCGCCGGAGGAACAGGCGTGATCGCAAATGAACTTTTTGGCTTCTGCATCCGTACTTCTATGGAAATGGGTGTGAGGGCATGAGATTGCTCCGCGTTTGGCTATTGCGGCTGGGCGGATTGTTCGGCAAGCGGGGACGCGACGGTGAACTAGCAGCCGAACTCGAGAGCCACGTACAGATGCACGTCGAAGATAATTTGCGCGCGGGCATGCCGCCAGACGAAGCGCGGCGCCAGGCCTTGCTCAAACTCGGCGGCGTGGAGCAAACAAAAGAGAGCTATCGCGATAGGCGCGGATTGGCGTGGCTTGAAACGCTCGCGCAGGACGTCCGCTTCGGCCTCCGCATGTTGCGCAAGAATCCCGGCTTCACCGCCGTCGCTGTTCTTACGATCGCTCTCGGCATCGGCGCGAACACTGCGATCTTCAGCGTCGTCGATGCAGTGCTGCTGAATCCGATTCGGTTTCCACATCCCGACCGGCTCGTTGATTTGTACGAGAAAACAAGCATCAGCCCAAGAGCGGGCATTCCTTATCCAGATCTTCTCGATTGGCGGAACGAGAACCGCAGTTTCGAGGCAGTCGCCGGCTACATGGGTGACGAATTCACGCTCACTGGCTCGGGCAAGCCGCTGCGAATTCCCGGCGAAAGAATTTCCGCCGATTTCTTTT
>JASHRI010000336.1 GCA_030037435.1 Candidatus Acidiferrales bacterium
CCCGAAATTCTGTCCTGGATAGGCTTAGGGGTCACGCAGCGGGCTGCCCAGGGCGGGTGGCAGGCCCTTCGCGAGCTGGGGCGCGGATCACAGGCACCGCTGCGAATAGCGCACAACACGTCGGCTAACGACTCCGCGAAAATCACGTGGGTGCCGCACCGTTTGACGTATAACGGTGCGTGTTTTTGCCGAGGCGAACCTCAGTGCGCCCCTGTCTTCGAAGTCCGGCTGCATCACCACGGCACCGTGCCTTCGTCGCTCGAATAAGTCCCCGTGGGACCGTTCGCGTCGAGCAGGGCCAGGCGCACCGGCTCGCGCGCAGCCTGTTCGACGGTCCGCGTGCCCTGAAAATTGTTCATCTCCGTCGCGGTGAAGCCGGGGCATGCGGCATTCACCTTGATGCCTGTCGACTCGAGGTCGGAAGCGAACCCAAGTGTTACAGCGTTGAGCGCCGTCTTCGATGCGGAGTACATGCCGATAATCGAGCTCTGAGCGTTCTTCGGATCCGAGTTCCGCGTCAGCGACCCGGAGCCGCTCGATACGTTGACGATGCGCGCCGCCGGCGCCTTGCGAAGCAGCGGCAGCATCGCCTGCGTCACGGCGATCACGCCGAACACGTTCGTCTCAAACACCGCGCGCACCTCGTCAAGTGGCGCGACGCTCATCCGGCCCGCCTTCACGATCTCTTCGAGCGACTTGCCTAATTTCCCCGAATGCGCGATGCCCGCGTTGTTTACCAGCACGTCGAGCCGCCCGAACTCCTTCTGGATGCGCTCTGCCGCGGCGGTGATCGAGGCTTGATTCGTCACGTCGAGCTGGATCGCGCGCGCATCCGCTCCCACGCTCTTCGCCGCCGTCTCGCCGCGCTCCAGGTTCCTCGATCCAACCAGCACGGTGAACCCGTGCCCCGCCAGGTCCTTCGCGATTTGAAGACCGATTCCTTTGTTCGCCCCAGTCACCAGGGCAACACGTTTATCCTGCATAGCAATCTCCTTTTTGCATCGATGTGCGGCCACGACCAGACGATCGGGTAAGCGAAAATTCCGGCTACACGGCTTACCACGAGTTACCTCAAAGAAATTCGAAATTGCCTCGCCATAATAATACGCTCCGTGAGCGTGAAACTTCAGTTCCGATGGACTGAATCGCAAGATCGCCCCTGGCCGGCTGTTTCTCTCGCCTGCACCTCCGCCGTTCCGCTGTTGACCTGAAAACCTAACGGTGCTATTTGGAAGAGGCGCAGGAAACGCGACCGCCAGGAGGGCACATGCGTTTAGTAAGATTAGTCGGCACAATCGCAGTATTGTGTTGTGCTGTCGCCATAATGATCCGCGTCACCGTTGCACGTAAACCCGCAAGCCCACTTTCCACGCTGACAGCCGTCGGCAATGCTCCGCTCAAATCCGCGGGTCCGATCGCCTTCGGTCCAGACGGCATTCTTTTCGTGGGAGATTCGATGGCCGGCCAGGTGGTCGCAATTGATACCGCGGACCGGAAAGCCGCCGGCGCCGCGAGCATCAACGTTGACGACGTCAATGACAAAATTGCCGCAATGGTGGGAGTTGAGCCGGGGCAGTTGCTGATTAACGACATGAAGGTTGATCCCGTTTCGAAGGACGTCTACTTGTCCGCTTCACGCGGCCGCGGGCCGGATGCTATGCCGCTGATCGTCCGAGTCGATCATTCAGGGAAAATCACGGTTCTCCCGCTTGACGGCGTCAAATACGCCTCCGTCGCATTGTCCGACGCGCCGAACTCGGACCCAAACGCCCGAACGAATCCGCGCGTGGTTACAATTACCAGCATGGTTTACATGGACGGTAAGCTGTTTGTGACCGGCCTCTCCAACGAAGAATGGTCCTCGGCGCTTCGCTCTATTCCCTTCCCGTTTACAAGGGACGATGAGGCGGCCAAAGGCACTACGCTGAAGATTTGGCACTCTTCGCATGGACGGTATGAGACACAAGCTCCAATCCGCACCTTTGTGCCGTATTCCATCGCGGGCCAGGAGTACGTTCTTGCCGCCTATACCTGTACTCCGCTGGTGAAAATTCCCTTCAGCGCGCTCGAACCGGGAGCACAGGTGAATGGCACGACCATAGCCGATCTTGGCGCCCGCAATTCGCCGCTGGATATGGTTCCCTACAAGAAGGACGGCCATAACTACATCCTGATCGCCAACACCGCGCGCGGAGTGATGAAGCTCCAGGCTGATAACCTTGAGAACTATCAACCGATCGCGTCGCCCACCGTTACGGACGTTGCGGGCGTTCCTTACACCACGATCAGCGACCTCAAGGACGTACAGCACCTCGCGCAGCTTGATGACTCGCACGCGTTGATTCTCACTGGCAAGCCCGGACCTGGGCCTGCTTGGGCGCCCGGTCCTTCCACGGGCCCGTTGAATCTGCAGACCATCGCGCTGCCGTAGCTTTTCGCGCCTTGCGAAAGTATAGATGCCTCGCCGTTGCGGTCGCCCTGTTCATCGGGATGACCGCAGCGGCGCAGACCGTTTCTATCCAATTCAGCAGAGGCGCCTTCCAGGTAGTTGACTGGAAAGCGCCCTCCCGGCCGCCTTCCAATGGCTGGCCTTCGATTTTTGCCATTTATGCCGGCCCGGGGAATATTCCTCCCCTCCTCGGCACCTACACGGTTGAATCTGGCACTCTGGTTTTCCGCCCGCGCTTTCCGTTGGCGCCGGGTGTGAAATATCGTGCCGAATTTCAACCGCCCGGCGGCGCTCGGGTCGAGCAAACTTTCTACGGCCCGCGCGTGAACTTAACGTCGCCCACGCGAATCCTTCAGGTCTATCCAACTGCAGATGTGCTGCCCAGCAATCAACTCAGGTTGTTCATATATTTTTCGGCCCCGATGAGCCGCGGCGAGGCTTTCCAGCACATCCACCTTCTGGACGCCCACGGCAAAGCGCTCCCTGACGTCTTTCTTCCCGATGAAGAACTTTGGGGGCGCGACAACCAAGAACTCACAATCACGTTCGATCCCGGGCGCATCAAGCGCGGATTGACGTCCAATGAGAAGATGGGCCCGCCGATAGAAAACGGAAAGAGTTATACCCTCGTGATCGACAGCCATTGGCAGGACGGGCGGGGCGTGCCGCTCGCCGCCGGCTTCCGCAAACCCTTTCGGGGCGGCCCCGCAATCCGAGCCACGCCTGACCCCAAGTCGTGGCGATTGATCGCTCCCGCAGCCCGCACCACCAGAGCCCTCGTGCTCGAGTTCCCTGAGCCCATGAGTTATCCCTTGCTGCGACGAATGCTTCGCGTCTCGGGAGAACGCGGAGACATCCTCGGTGGGGTCGCGATCGAGCGCCACGAAACCCAGTGGAGCTTTACTCCCCAGCAACCATGGCGTCCGGGCAGTTACAATCTGGTGATCGATACGGCGCTCGAAGACTTGGCCGGCAATCACATCGGCCAACGCTTCGATATTGACGAATCCAAGGCCGACACGCAAAAGGTTACGTCAGATACGATCTCGCTTCCGTTCGCGATTCGCTAAGTTATCGGCGACCTTCGCGAGCGCTCAATTTCAAGCATCTGAACGGAAGCCCCAATCGCATTGATCGGACGCTAGTTCGCCGCGCTGTCTTGAATTTCGTCCAGAGTAGTTCGTGCCGTTTGCCACTCGGCGTCGTGAGGAGGAAGTACCAAAAACTTCTGAAGCTCTGCGGCCTCGCTGCTCTTATCGCCCTTCACTCGATACACCTCCGCAAGCAGCAGGTGAACTTCCCGGATTTGGTTGCGGTTGTCGAGCCCCTCCGCGGCGAGCCCATCTGCCTCCGCCTCTGCGTATCGCTTCAAATGTAGGTCGGCCATCGCAGCATAAAAATAGACGTACGGATTGTTGGCCGGATCGAGCGACCGGGCGTGATCGGAAAATGCGTACACGTCGTCCCAATGGTTCGTACGCTGCGCAAACTGCGCCAGGCACATATAGGGCGCAACGTATGTCGGGTCTACCTTCATCGCCTGCTTGCAGGCTTCGACTGCTTCGTTGTCTTTGTTTCCGGCCGCCAGAGCCTGCCCCAGCACCACCCAGGCCGCGGCGTAACCTGGATAGATTTCCACGGCTTTGCGGGCATGATCTTCTGCCGCCGCGAAGTTGCTACCCTTCAGCTTCCCGCAGGCCGTTTGAAATTCATCACGCGCCTTCCCTGGAACCGCCAGCCGCGTCACGCTCACCGTCGGGCTATCCACAGCCGCCGCCGTCCAGCTCTCGCAGGCCTCTGCACTGACCAGGCGGCTGTAATCAATCTTCATCGTGGGGGAGGGTGCCGCTTGCCCGAAGCCCGGCCCTTCTGTCGGCAAAACTAGCTTGTTTCCGTTTTCCGGGGTAACGGTTCCGGCTTGCGCCCGCACCAATGTCGCCGAGGCCGGAATCATCACCACAAATGCGAGCAGGGAGGCAAGAGATACCGTTGAATCGCGTGCGCGCCTGAACCACAAGCTTTCGCTCTTCCCGGCGTGAAGAACGCAAGGAGCCCCGGATTGTTGGCCGGTGCTCATCATGTCGATTTCGATCTTACGCCTAAAAATTTTTGGCGGCGCAAGTTTCGCAGAGATTAGCGAAGGCAAGAATTGCTATGAGTCGGCGGTGGACTATCCCTTCATCCCGCGCTGCCAGAGCGCACACAAGGCGGCGTTGTACAGCGCAAGCGCGGTCGTAATCTGCCCCAGATGATTGTCGTGCGTCGATAGAAAGGCGGCTTTGTCTAGCACGTCCGGATGCAAATCTCCTTCGGTGGAGCAATCGATGATCACGGCGCCATCTTTTACATCGCGCACCAAATCCGCTTCGGACCGCGCCGGGAACGCCGTCACGATGATGTCAGCGGTCTTGAGATACGCTTGCCGGTCTTCCGGCTGGGTCTGCGGATGGATCATCAGCGCGGTGGCCCCGATTCGCATCAGCATCGCTTGCAGCGGAATGCCGATGCGCGGCGAGCTGTTGCAGATAACCACTGTTGGACCGCTCTGCTGCGTACCCCGCGGAAACATATTCTTGATCTCCGCATGCTGGTGCAGCAGGGTGAGGATCGCTTTTGCCGTGCAGGGCACCACACCTTCGTACTTCTCTTCTTCGTCGACCGTCTGAATGTTCAGCGCCATGCGGCCGGTGTTCTCCACCGTAAGCCCTTCGATGTCCTTTTCCGGACGCACCCGCCGCAGAAAATAATCCTCGGTCTTGCCGTACGGCGCCGGGAAGAAGATAAATGTCCCGTAGATCTTCTCGTTCACTTGCGCGCCCATCAGCAGCAGTTCCAGGGCGTCGGCGCTGTGCGCTTCTTCAACGCGGAAATCCAGGCCGTGCTTCCGGAACTGCTTCCCCATATAGCTGGCGTATCGCCGCGAGCCACGGTCGACTTCTACGTTCGGCAGCCGGGGCATGAATGCCGCGACGCGGATCTCCGCCCGGTCGAGGCCGGTCTTCTCCACCTGCGCCAGTTTCTGCTCCGCTTGGGCAAACACTTCGTCCGCCGCTGCAATGCAGTCAAGTTTCTTGCGCTGCGGAACTTTCTGCGTCCAGCTCATGTCAGGCGCGAAAGTCCCTTTTTGCGCCTGCGATATGTCCAGTGTGTTCATATGCCGCTGATTATCGCGCGACGCGCTCCCTATCACAAAGCTCTGCCACGGGCCGGCAGTGGGTCAGTTTGAATTTTCTTGATCGTGACACAAGCAGTTAAAATTCAAACTGACCCAGTACCCTCGGGCCGCACCACGGCGATTCGGTCTCGCTCTGCCCTATCCCCCCGCGTTAACGCCCCCGCGCGCGATTTCTTAGTTCGATTCCGATTAACGCCAATACCGGGGATGTATCCGATAACGACGCTTTTGAGGATCATTAGTCGACCCGACTTGAGCGCGACGCCAGGGGATAATTCCGATCAGCACAAGGATGAATCCCACAAAAACGACGAAACCTGCCGTCACGTTTTGGGCTTGCCAATTCGTCCAGATCAAGTTCCCGACTTTCATCTCAGCGTACCCGTAGAGACCTATCAGGGTTCCCGCGAGCACAAACGTCAGTCGCGCTATCCAGCCGAATTCTTTGGGCTCTGTACGCCGCAATCGGTCCCCCGTCGATGGCGATGCCGCATTCTCATACCTTAGTTTACCGGAGGATCGGCGGAGGCGGTCGGTGCGACGCATCGGCCGTTCGCGCATTCATTAACCGGGCTGCTTGGCTCGCCATTACTTCGAACGGCTGATTAGCCCATCGCCGTGAGGTCTGTCGTAGAAAGTAAAAATTCAGTCCACGTTGCCCCCTGCACCTAAAGCCCGAGCTATCGTGGGTAACAGTGCATCGTTACTGGGCAGTTCCAAATTGTAGTCCGCGCCCGGCAGTGTTGGTTCAGCGGGCGAATTTAGCGCGATTATCGGGACTTTCGGATAACAGCCCTTCAGCCACGCAGCCATTTCGCGCCGAGACTCCTCGGACGCAACATAACCCACAATGAAAAGGTCGCAGGGGATGCGTCGGGACTTGCGTCAAGCATGGAATAGCTTACGTCGTGGAAGCCCAATTCGCATCAATTAGCGACGCGCACTGTAGCTGAATAGCTTTTGGCATTTTTTTCGAAGGAAGCCGCCGGTTACGGGGATGTGGTGATTGCCTTTCTCGAAGACAAGCCGACAGGGGATGAGACAAGCCCGCCACTTATAGTCTTCGG
>JASHRI010000337.1 GCA_030037435.1 Candidatus Acidiferrales bacterium
CCCCCTAGCCGCGGGTGACTGGGCGCAGAGCTGCTATCCCTGCTGAGACGTCACTTTCTTTACGAGCACGGACTCACGCTCGGCAACGGTTGGCCGCTTGCGCTTCTCGAATTGCGCAGCTTCCGTGGAACCCGCCAGAGCAACGGTCGACGCCGTTCCGCTTGTGATCACCTGCTGCACAGTGTCGAAATAGCCGGTGCCCACGAATTGCTGGTGCTTAACGGCCGCATAGCCGTGTTCGTGTTCACTCTGAAGTTCCTTCTCCTGCAAATCGCAGTATGCGCTCATTCCCGTTTCGCGATACCCGCGCGCCAAGTCGAACATCGAGTGATTCAGGGCGTGGAAGCCCGCCAGAGTGATAAATTGGAATTTGTAGCCCATCGCCCCAAGCTCGCGCTGAAACTGCGCGATGGTATGGTCGTTCAGGTTCTTCCGCCAGTTGAACGAAGGCGAGCAGTTGTACGCCAGCAACTTTCCTGGGAATTTCGCGTGAATCCCTTCCGCGAACTCGCACGCCTCTTTCAGATCAGGCCTCGACGTCTCGCACCACAGCATGTCGGCGTACGGCGCGTAGGCAATTCCGCGCGCCACCGCCGCTGGGATACCGCTGCGGACATGGAAGAAGCCCTCGGAGGTTCGCTCGCGGTCGACGATGAATTCCCGGTCGCGGGGATCCACGTCGTTGGTCAGCAAGGTCGCGCTCTCCGCATCGGTACGCGCGACGATCACCGTCGGCACGCCCATTATGTCGGCCGCCAGACGCGCTGCCACCAGCTTTTGCGTCGCTTCGCTCGTCGGCACCAACACTTTGCCGCCCAAGTGTCCGCACTTTTTGGCTGAAGAAAGCTGATCCTCGAAGTGAACTCCCGCAGCTCCGGCCTCAATCATCGACTTCATCAGTTCGAAAGCGTTCAGGTTTCCGCCAAATCCCGCTTCGGCATCCGCCACCAATGGAGCGAGCCAATACGTGGAACTATCACCTTCCGCGTGATGAATCTGATCGGCGCGCACCAGGGCTTGGTTCAGCCTTCGGACAAGATTTGGCACGCTATCAGCGGGATAAAGGCTCTGATCCGGGTACGTCTTGGAAGCATCGTTGGCATCGGCCGCCGCCTGCCAACCGCTCACGTAAATCGCTTTCAGCCCGGCGGCCACCTGCTGCACGCCCTGATTGCCAGTCATAGCGCCAAGCGCAGCGATAAAAGGCTCCGAGTGCAGCAGGCTCCACAGGCGCTCGGCACCCAGACGGGCAAGGGTGTGTTCGATGTGCACGCTACCGCGAAGCCGCTCCACGTCTGCTTGGGAATAGGGACGAGTAATTCCCGCCCAGCGCGGATTCGTTCGCCATTCCGTCCCCTGATTCACGGCCTCGCCGTTGCTCGTCGACATCTATCGGTCTCCTTCACGCCAAAAGATACTACACTTCTCTTATTGCCGCGCGCGCAAAGCTCGCGCTTTTTTTTGCATCTCGCAGACTTCCCCTGGATGAAACGCGAGAGGGTACGACTCAGAATAGACTGGAAGTCCAACTATGCGGCTGGCAACCCCCGAAGCGTCAAATCTTCGATCAGGTCTTCGAGCGCGTCGCGATTCTCGCCGGAAAGCGTCGTAAATGAAATTCCAGCGCCGGACTGGCAATTGCGGACCTGGCCGTGCGCTTCGAAAATCTGGCGTCCGAAAATTCTGACGAGAACCGGGGATCCTACGGGGAGATCTGCTCGCCGGACGAACAATCCGCCGACGCTCAGATTATTGCCGGAATCATCGATGCGAATCGCGCGTTCGCCGATTTCGAGTTCAATCGGCTGGTCCAGTGACATCCTTGGGAATGATCGTGTGCAGGAGCCTTCCATGTGACCTCATCTCAGAGCGACGTGCGCTCAAAAATACCGGGCGTCTGCTCTATGGTCGCTACCGCGCCGGTTCGGTGCGACGTTGATGCTATTTTCAGGGGTCGCGGGCAGTAAGTCAAAATGATTGTCGTTATCGCCTTGATAAGATATTATTATCAGTGCTGGAGGTTCTGTAACTGCTAGATCGCGGAATCCAGGCCGGGAGGCGGTTGTGGAGATCGATCAAATTGAGACTTTTCTGGCAGTTGTGACCTATGGAGGGTTTCACCGCGCGGCGGAGGCCTTGCACGTCAGCCAGCCTGCAGTGAGCGGACGAATTCGCGCGCTGGAGTCCTCGTTGGGGGTGGCGCTGTTCACGCGAGGGCGCGCAACGCCGTCGCTCTCTCCGGCCGGGAAGACGTTCCGGCCGCACGCCGAGGAGCTTCTGCGTGTTGTCGCCCGGGCTCGCCAGGCCGTTCATGAAATTCAGCCTCTCACCGGCGGTGCCCTGCGCATCGCCGCCGCCCTGTCCGTCTGCACCTACCTGATGCCCGACGTGATGAAGGAGTACCAAGCGGCCTATCCGAAGGTGATGGTTCATTTGCGCTCGGGCAATTCGATGCAGGTGTTGAAAATGGTTCTCGAGGGCGAAGCGGATATCGGCGTGGCGCGTTCACTGCATCACCCAGAAGTCGAAACCATGACGCTGCGCGACGACCCGCTGATTCTTGTGGGCCATCCCGCGCACCCAATGGCTTCCAGGCAGCAAGTGCATCTCGAGGAGGTCGAATCGTGGCCGCTGATTTTCTACGATCGCGGGTCGAGCGATTGGACGCTGAGCCAGGGATTGTTTCGCCGCGCGGGGCTGTTGCCCAATGCCGTACTGGAGGTCGAGACGATCGAAGCCGCCAAGCGAATGGTGGAACGAAAATTGGGTTTCGGATTTTTGCCTCAGATTGCTCTCACGCAGGAGCTGCGCCAAGGAAAGCTTGTGGCGATCCAGATTGTCGACGCCGAACCGCTCAGCAGAAATCTTGACGTGATCCATCCGCGGCATCGGCCGTTGGCTCCCGAGGCAAAGAGCCTCCTTCGCCTTTTGAGAACTGCGGCGGACACTGCCCTTCCCGTTCGCAAACGCGCGAAGCGTCGAAACGATCCCGTGAAGTAAACCTCACAAAGCGGGAGCAGCCGCGTGTCCGTTGTTGTCACGCCGCAATAGATGCGGCGGATTCAATCGCGGCTATAATCCGTGAGTTTCAATGGGAGGTCGTGCGATGTATTACGAGCCTGGCAAGACTGAGCATGGCCTTGCGCGCGATCCGTTCAAGTCGTGCGTGGTGCCGCGGCCGATCGGCTGGATCTCCACCATCAGCCGGGATGGCGCGCACAATCTTGCGCCGTTCAGCCAGTTTCAAAACCTGACCTTCGATCCGCCTTACGTGATGTTCGCCGCAAATCAAACCACTCGCGGCCGGCGCAAGGACACCGTCGTAAACACCGAACAAACCGGTCAATTTGTTTGGAACATGGCCACGTATGAGCTGCGCGAAGCGGTAAACAAATCGGCAGAGGAAGTGCCATCCGAAGTGGACGAATTCGAGATCGCCGGCGTGACCAAAGCTCCTTCACACATCGTCAAGCCAAGCCGCGTGGCCGAGTCGCCCATTCACTTCGAATGTGCCTACCACCAGACGATTCGCTTGCCGGGCAACGGTACGATGGGAACGGTGGATGTGGTGATCGGCCGCGTGCTGGCGATCCACATAAAGGACGAAGTGATCGCTGCGGACGGCCGCATCGACATCTTGAAGGTCCGGCCGATCGCTCGGCTCGGATACTACGACTACACCAGCGTCGAATCCGTATTTCAGATGATGATCCCAGGCAACGACCAGCGGAGATTAGCCGGAATGGAAGGCTCCGCTCGATTCTGAGAGATTCACTCCGGCGACGCTGCAGATCCCCACGTTGGCGATCCTCGGCAACAATGCACCGACGCTATGTAGCAGGCGTCACAGACTGCACGCGCACATTCGTGCCGTTGACGCGTCCCTTTAGCGTGACTTTCTCTCCAGCATACTTGTCGAGGTCCGGGGAATCTCCGTGCAATGTGTACACCTTGTCTCCCACCACCAGCGCATACGCGCTTCCAGCTTTCACACACAACCGCGTGCATTGCGCATCGCTGATGCCCTGCATGGTGTGATGCTTGCCGCACATCGCGTCGCTCACCACGCCGGTCAACGTCGTCGTTCCCGCGCTGGGCGTCTGGGCTTGAATTGCCAGGCCGCCAAATATCGTCACAGCCGCAGCGTAAAGAATTGCCAGATGCGAGACTCTGCTTTTCATTGAGATCCCCTCCTTTTTGGTCGACGAACTTACGTGAGTGCGAGCCGGCCGAAATCTTGATCCCGCACCGCGCGCCGGAATTGTATCTCAGAAGACTCGCGCCGCCGTCCAATAACAATACGCAAAACACCCTAATCGTGGATTCGCGCGACGCGCCGCCGCGCCTGCGATCGCGCCGATCTTCGTCTCACAAATTGCGCGGTTTCGGTCGCAAGAACAGCTAAAATAAGTGAGAGGATAAAGCCCAGCCCTCGGGAGCTTTGATGTCAGCGGTCAAGCTAGCAATTTTGTGCAGACTTCCTGCCCTCGCGCTGCGCCTTTCGCTCCGCATCATCCCGCGTTACAACGAGTGCCCCGCATGAGATTTCGGGCGCTGGCGCTCGATTATGACGGGACGATCGCCGAAAATGGCACGCTGAATCCGCAGGTTCGCTCTGCCATCGCCGAAGCACGCTCGCGCGGCGTCACTGTCGTCATCGTCACCGGCCGTATATTGGACGAACTCCGTCGCGTCGCCGGCGACCTCGATTTCGTCGACGCCGTCGTGGCCGAAAACGGCGCGGTGATGCAGCTCTCGAACGGTTACTCGCGAATCCTTTCTCATCCGCCCGACCCCGCCTTTCTCGACGAACTTCATCGCCGCAACGTCGCGTTCGCCACAGGCACCTGCATCGTTGAGACCGACGCCGACTCGGCCCCGCAAGTCCTCGCCGTCATTCGTGAAATGGAATTGCCTCTGGTGCTGCTCTTCAATCGCGGCCGCCTGATGATTCTTCCCCAGGCGGTCAGCAAGAGCACCGGCCTGCGCGAAGTTCTGCGCGCGCTGCGCCTTTCGCCGCACAACACCATCGGCATCGGCGACGGCGAAAACGACCACGACCTCCTCGCCGCCTGCGAAGTCGGAGTCGCCGTCGCCTGGGGCAGTCCGGCGTTGCAACATGCCGCGGACCAGGTTCTCAGCGGCGATGGCCCGGCTGCCGTCGCCGACTTTATCCGCCGCTTGTCGATCGACACCGCCTTGTCGGCCGAACCGTCCCCTCGCTCCCGCATTATTCTCGGCACCTTCGACGGCGGCCAGCCGCTCACGATTTCTGCCGAAGACGGCAATTTGCTCGTCGTCGGCAAACCGGGTTCTGGCAAGTCCTGGGTCACCGGCTTGATCTGCGAGCGCCTAATCCTTCGCGGCTACTGCGCCTGCGTAATCGACCCGAAAGGCGACCATCGCTCCCTCGAATCTCTCCCCGGCGTCGTCGCATTTGGCGACGACTCCGCCCCGCGCGACCCAATCGACGTCGTTCAAGCCTTGCGCCATTCGGACATCAGCGTCCTCATCAACCTGTCCGCGATGTCAGACCGCAATCGCGTCAGTTATCTCACTGGGCTGTTGCCCAAGCTGGCAGACCTTCGCCGGCGCATCGGCTTGCCACATCGCATCGTTGCCGACGAAGCGGACTGCTTCCTCCACAAATCAAATCTCCGCAAACTCGTCGATTTGGACCTGAATGCATACTCGCTGGTCACCGATCGCCTATCCGAATTGCGTCCGCGCCTGCTCGACGCGATGGGAGGCATTGTGATCAAGTGCATCGAACGGCCCGAAGATATTCGCGCGCTCGCCGCCATCACCCGCGGCTCCTGCGACGAATCCGAATGGCGCCGCCTGATTGGCGAACTTCGTCACGACGAGGCACTTTTCCTTTCGCCGCATCAAACCGACGCAAGAGTCCGCCGTTTCAAACTCTCGCCCCGATTGGCCGCTCATGTTGACCGCAAACTCCAACATTCCGTCGCTCATCCGTCCGCATGATTCAGTTGTAGTCGCGCGCCGGACACGCCGACGATTCACCCACCATCCCTTGCTCACCAGAGGCTTGCCCCATGTCTTCCACGATTGAGGATTATGCGCTGATTGGCGATTGCGAGACGTCCGCTCTCGTCGCTCGCGATGGCTCGATGGACTGGCTCTGCCTGCCGCGCTTCGATTCCGACGCCTGCTTCGCTGCGCTGGTCGGCACTCCCGATAACGGCCGGTGGAAACTCGCGCCGGTCGCTGAAGCCCGCATCAAGCGCCGCTATCGCCCCGGCACGCTGATTCTCGAAACCGAGTTCAGCACCGACGACGGCGTCGTCACGCTGATCGATTTCATGCCTTTGCGCCGCGGAAATCCGCAAATCTTCCGAATCGTCCGCGGCGACCGCGGCAGCGTCCGCATGCGCATGGATCTCGTCATTCGTTTCGACTATGGCCGCACCGTTCCGTGGGTCACGCGCCGTCGCGACGGCGGGCTGCTCGCCGTTGCTGGTCCGCATCTCTTGTGCCTTCGCACTCCCGTTACTCTGCGCGGCGAGGGACTCCGCACCGTCGGCGAATTCACCATCGAGGCCGGGAAGGCCATTCGTTTCGGTCTTCAATATGGCAGCTCTTTCGAGCCAGTTCCCGATCCGGTGCAATGGAAATCCGCTCTCAAAACCACCGAGAGCGAATGGTGCAAATGGATTTGCCGCTGCCACTATCGGGGACCGAACTCCGATATGCTCGAGCGCTCGCTGATCACCTTGAAAGCCCTCA
>JASHRI010000029.1 GCA_030037435.1 Candidatus Acidiferrales bacterium
TCGGTCCATTTACGCGCACACTCGCCAGCGCTGCTCGAAGCGCCTCGAGTTTTTGCGTGTCGCCGTCCGCGACCGCGTGCCCGATGAATTTCAATGTGACGTGCATGCCTTTCGGACGCACCCAGCGCGCTTCGCGGCACGCGCGTTTAAGCAATACGACCGTTTCGCCGATCGCGTTCCGGACCTCGTCCGGCAAATCGAGCGCCACGAACAGGCGCACGGTCTAGCTCTTTCCGTGGGCAGGGTAGAGGAAATAACGCCGCACCATGTCCAGTGCGTTCAGCGTTGCAAAGTTGCGGATCAGTTCCCGGTCGCCGGGAAGCTGGAATTTCTTTTCGCGCACTGCGTGTTCGTCCGCCAAGGCGATGTGAACCAGGCCGGCGGGTTTTTCCGGCGTGCCGCCGCCCGGACCAGCAATCCCTGTCACTCCCAACCCGAACGTTGCACCGGCGCGCTTGCGGATTCCGTCCGCTAGCGCGCGCGCCACTTCTTCACTCACGGCTCCTTTTGACTGGATCATCTCTGGCGGAACACCCACCAGCGCCGATTTCATTTCGTTGCTGTAACAAACCACGCCGCCTAGAAAATATGCCGAGCTGCCCGGCACTTTCGTGAGTCGTTCGGCCAGCAGGCCACCGGTGCAGCTTTCAGCCACGGCAATCGTGGCCCGATTTTCGGTCAAAAGCTGCGCAATGATTTCCTCCAGGGCCTCGCCGCGCGTGGAAACCAGATTTTCGCCAAGCGCCAGCGACATTCGCTCAACCATTTCGTCGAGGATTTGTCCTGCTCGAACGGGATCGGAGCACCAGATCTGCGGATGCAGTTCGATCCCGCGAGCCGTGGCGAGAATTGTTGTCTCCACATCGGGATACATCGCATAAAGGGGAGACACGAGCTGCTCGACGGCCGATTCGAAGAGGCCACAGATTCTCAGATCGCGTGTAAACAGACGCTGAGCGCTGCCAAGTTTTGAAAGCCGCGGTTTCACTTCGGCTTCAAACAGCGCACGCAGCTCGTGCGGCACTCCGGGCAGCAAAATCACGATGTGGCCGTTGGACTCAACCCATTGGCCGGGCGCGGTGCCGCGAGGATTCGGCAGAATCGTTGCGCCCTCGATGATTAGCGCCTGCCGCGCGTTGATCTCCGGCATCGTGCGGCCAAAGCGGCGGAAGCGTTCCTGGATCTTTCGCAACACGTCGTCGTCGGTGCGCAGCTTGCGCCCCAGAAGTTCGGCGACTGTCCATCGGGTGCGGTCGTCGTCCGTGGGCCCCAATCCGCCTGAGGAGACGATTACGTCGGCACGATCGAGCGCGTGGCGGAAAGACGAGAGCATTTCGTCCGGCGTGTCGCCAACGATGGCTTTGTGGACCACGCGCACGCCGAGCTGATGCAGCTCATCCGTCAGAAAAAGTGAATTGGTGTCCAGCCGGTAGGGCGTGAGCAGTTCAGACCCGACCGCGATGATTTCGGCCCGCATGGGACTCCTAGCCGTTCAGAGGAGGTCCCTCGACGTCCCAATCGAGGGTGAAGAGCGCACTATTGGTGACGATCACCGCGCGGTGCGAAGGCAAGAGCGCCAATCCGACGATATTGCTGCCACCGAGCACCACTTCCGCCTCCGCCTGCGGCGTCAGCCGAACCACGCCGCGCTTGCCCCCAAGCGAAGCTGCGACGTACAGATTTCCGCGTCGGTCGAACGCGATTCCCTGCGGACGCCCCAGGCCGCGGAAAAAAGTGCTGACTTCTCCCGCCGGAGAAATTCGATAGACGCGGTCGAAACTCGACGTCGTCGGGCCGGTGACGAACAGCTCGCCCGAGGGGCTGAATGCCAGATGGTAAGCAGACACGGATGGCTCAAGTGTGGCAAAGACGAAAATTTCGCGATCGGGGCCGATCTTGAAAATCGTGCCGCTGCGATCGCCCACATAGAGATTCCCGACAGGGTCGAACGCTAGGCCCGTGGCGATGCCCATTCCCTCGATCCATTGCATCGCGCGGCCGTCCGGCGACACGCGATGAATCGTGCCGTCGTTGCGGCAGGATACGAACAGGTGCCCATCGGGTCCAATCACCAGGCCCGTCGGATTCGTCAAATCGGTGATGAATGGTTTGACGGCGTGGTTCGAGGTCACCTTATAGAGCGAGACGGGAACTTTTTGTCCGCGCTGCCCGCTGAACGTCACGTAGGTGTTGCCGGCCGAATCCACGGCTGGATTGCCCACGGGATGCAGATTGTCCGCCACCTGCACGCCCAGCGCGATGGGGAAAGGCGCGCTTTCGACCGTTCCCATCTTCACCCGCACGGCGCCGCCCGAAGCGCCCTCCGGCACGCGCGCGATCACGATATTCTCCGCCGCCATCACCAGACTTGCTTCGGAAGCCCCAAACTGCACTTGCGGTCGCGTGTGGTTGCGCGTGTCAAACCCGCTGCCGCGAATCGCGACTTCGCCGCCGGGCAGTGCCGCGCCCGGATTCACGCTTTCGATTTTTGGCGTGCCATTCAACGAAATCACAGACCGAAACCTCGGGC
>JASHRI010000338.1 GCA_030037435.1 Candidatus Acidiferrales bacterium
GGAAGGATTCCGGGAAAAGCTCGGCGAGATGCTGGCTGCCGAGGCCCTGCACCGCGGTCTTGAAACCGAGCGAATTTTTGATGCTCTGATTTCGAAAGTCGGCGAACACCCTGATGCTGCCACTCTCGCAGCGGCTCTTGAGGATCGCGACCGCCGCGTGCTTTTCGAGGTTCTTTTCGAAGAGGCCGAGGAAGCTACCTGGGAAGAAGCGGAAAGCTGCCTGGCGGTTTTGCGCAGCCGTTCGGTGGAATATGAACTTGCGGAATTGCAGAAAAAGATCGAGGCCAAGGCGCCGCCTCCTGAATTGAACCGCTTGCTCGCCCGCCGCCTGGAACTGCAGAAAATTCTGGCGCAACGCTGAGATGGCTTCAAATCTTCCGTCCATCGTGATCGTCGGACGCCCCAATGTGGGGAAATCCACGCTTTTCAACCGCCTGACCGGCACACGCCGATCAATCGTCACCAACGAGCCCGGCATTACACGCGACCGAATTTATGGATCGGCGAACTGGGAGGGGCGCGCATTTGAGGTGGTGGACACCGGCGGGATCGTGCCGGAAGAAAAGGCCGGGATCCCGGGTGAGATACTTCGCCAAGCGCGCGTGGCGATTGAAAATGCCGCTCGCGTCGTGCAAGTGGTCGACGGCCGAGCGGGCCTTTTGCCACTCGATGCCGAACTCGCGCAGCTCTTGCGCCGCGCCGGAAAGCCGCCGCTACTGGCCGTGAATAAAGTGGATTCGCCACAACAGGCGGCGATGGCCGCGCCGTTTTATGAGTTGGGCGACGCGGTGTTTCCGATTTCCGCGGAGCATGGATTCGGCGTGGACACGTTGCTGGATGCGATGACGCAGGATTTGCCGCGTAGCGAATCGACGGAATCTGAGCCGGACATCAATATTTCGATCATCGGGCGGCCGAACGTCGGAAAATCGACACTGCTCAATCGCCTAGTGGGCGCGGAGCGGGCCATCGTCTCGTCCGAGCCCGGCACGACGCGCGACATGGTGGATACGGTGGTTGAACGCGGAGGCAAATCGTATCGATTCCTGGATACCGCGGGCATCCGGCGCAAGGGCAAGACAAAACTTGTGGCTGAGAAGCTGAGTGTGATCATGGCGCGACAGCATCTGGAGCGCGCGGACGTGGCGCTGCTGGTAGCCGACGCGTCGGTGGGCGTCACTTCGCATGATGCAACTATCGCGAGCTACGCTGAACAATCCGGCCGCTCGGTGATAATCGTGATGAATAAATGGGACCTCGCACTGGAGGCCGCCCGAGCAAAAGCAACAAGGGAGAAAAAAACAGGCGCAAAAGAAACGACCATTAGCGCCGGGAAATTGCTTTCGGAGTACGAGCCCTTGGTGCGTCAGCGGTTCAAATTCCTGGCATACGCGCCGGTGGTTTTCCTTTCGGCGCTTACCGGCGAGCGCGTGGAGAAGGTCTACACGCTGATCGATCGCGTTGCCGCCGCGCGCCAGAGGCGCATCTCCACGGGCGAGCTTAATCGCTGGCTCGCCAGTGTTGATCTTGAGCGCGGCACTTCGCCAGCCAGCCGCAAGGTGAAGATCTACTACATCACACAGGCTACTGCCGCGCCGCCTACGTTCGTGCTGTTCACGAATCAGACCAAGCCGCTGCACTTCAGCTACCAGCGTTTCCTTGAGAACCGCTTGCGCGCGGCATTCGATTTCACCGGCACGCCGATTCGCTTCACGCAGCGCCTGAAAAAACGCGAAGGGCGGCCACGCGGTGAGCGGCACGATGCACGGCGGTAATCTGCGGATGGCTTATCGAAGACCGAGGGGTTGACACAGCCGGAAATCGGCCTAGGATACGAAGAAAAGATATGGCTAGCGCGCCACAAATGGCGGGAGAAATCCCGGAGAAAAGTCTTTTTCGCATCGGCGAAGTGAGCCGTTTGACGGCCACGAAGACGTTTGTCTTGCGCTACTGGGAGTCTGAATTCCCCACTCTGCAGCCGGTGAAAAGCCCTACGGGCCATCGTCTGTATCGCCGCGAGGACATCGAGACGGTCTTCGAAATTAAGCGGCTGCTGTATGAAGAAGGCTTCACAATCGCGGGCGCGCGCAAGCATTTGGCGGAACAAAACGGCGGAACGCTTCCGCCCGTCGATGAACCACGGGTTCGGCCGCCACAGTCCTCCGCTCCGCGCGCGAAGCATGAACAGGCCTCGCGGGCGCATCAGAAGTTCCTGCTCGATCTGCATGAAGAGCTTCTCGCCGTCTTGACCCTTCTCGAACGCGAGTGATACGCTGATTCTGCGTTCGACGTTATGCTGGCGCGGTCGGGACGTGGCGCAGCCTGGTAGCGCGCACGCTTGGGGTGCGTGAGGTCGCTGGTTCAAATCCAGTCGTCCCGACCATTTTTTCGATTCGCACTTACCTCTCCGTTCCAATCTCGGAAACGGCTGATTTCATAGCCTTTAATGAAGCTCCGCTTGTCATAGTGTCTACGAGGGCGAACGTCTTTTCGGTCGCTTTGGAAACATTGCTACAATCGTTAGGCGGGTGATGAGCCGTTTCCCAGAACTCCGTGTCAAATATCTTAGTTACGAACGATGACGGGATCCAGGCACCGGGCCTGCGTGCGCTCGCCGAAGCGATGCAGGATCTGGGCACGGTCACGATCGTCGCGCCGTCGCATGAACGCAGCGCAGCGGCACAATCGCTCACGCTTCGCCAGCCCATCTATTACGATAAAATCGCTGAGCGCGAATACTCCGTCGAGGGCACGCCTGCCGACGCGATGATTCTGGCGTTTAATACGCTGCTCAAGGAGAAGCCGGACATCGTGCTTTCAGGAATCAATCCCGGAGCCAACGTAGGCGAGAATATCTATTATTCCGGCACGGTCGGAGCAGCCATGGAAGCGGCGGTGAACGGCGCGCCGGCCATCGCGGTCTCGATTGCATATCGCGGCAGGGGATTCGATTTCGGGCCCGCAGCGCAGTTCGCCCGCCGGCTAGTGCCCCTGATTTTACGCGAAGGCCTTCCGCGTGGAGTGATCCTCAATGTGAATGTACCGCAGGGCTGGGGTGGCGAGGTGCGTTTCACGCGCCAGTCGTCGAAGATCACTCGCAATTTGTTGCAGCCCGG
>JASHRI010000339.1 GCA_030037435.1 Candidatus Acidiferrales bacterium
GTGGGCCAGCCGGAAGTGAATTTGGGAATTATTCCCGGTGCCGGCGGCACGCAGCGTCTGCCGCGCCTGATCGGCATTGAGCGCGCCATTGAAGTGTGTACGACAGGCAAGCCGATCAAGGCTTCCGAAGCCTTGCAATTCGGCGTCGTCGACCGGGTGATCGAAGGCGATCTGCTTGCGGGAGCGGTTGCTTTCGCACGCGAGGTGGCGGGGAAGCCCGCGCCGAAAACCCGAGAGCGCAACGATAAGCTCGGCACGTCACAGCAAAATGCTCCAATCTTTGCGGCCGCACGCGAGAATGCGCGCAAGAAATACCGCGGCATGATTTGCCAGCTTGCAGCCATCGACGCCATCGAAGCGTCCACCAAACTTCCATTCGCCGAAGGATGCGAGGAAGAGAGGCGGCTCTTCAATCAGTGCCTTTACTCCGATCAGTCGAAAGCTCAGATCCACGCCTTTTTCGCTGAGCGGGAAGTGGCGAAAATTCCAGACATTCCCAAGGACACGCCGGTGCTTCCGGTGAACTCGCTCGCGATTGTCGGCGCCGGGACGATGGGCGGCGCCATTGCGATGGTGTTCGCGAACGCAGGCATTCCAGTGGTGCTAAAGGACACGGATCAGGCCGCGCTCGATCGAGGAGTGGCGACGATTCGCAAGAATTATGCGACGTCAGTGCAACGGGGCCGTTTCATGCAGCAATTCGTCGATGAGCGCCTGAAAATGATCAAGCCGACGCTGACCTACGACGATTTCGCCGGCGCAGACATGGTGATTGAAGCGGTGTTCGAGGGCATGGCTTTGAAGAAGCAAGTGTTTGGCGACCTCGACCGCGTCTGCAAGCGCGGCGCGATTCTGGCGAGCAATACGTCAACTCTGAATATCGACGAAATCGCGGCCAGCACGTCTCGCCCCGAAGCGGTGATTGGCACACATTTCTTCAGCCCCGCCAATGTGATGCGGCTGCTCGAGCTGGTGCGCGGCAGAGGAACCAGGAAGGAAGTAATCGCCACGTGCATGCAACTTGCGAAAAAGCTCGGCAAGGTTGCGGTGCTTGTGGGCAATTGCTTTGGCTTCGTCGGGAATCGGATGTTCATGCCGTACCTAACCGAGTCACAGTTTTTGGTGGAGGAGGGCGCGACGCCTGAGGCGGTGGACGCGGCGCTGGCGGGATTTGGCATGGCAATGGGGCCGCTGGCGGTAAGCGACCTTGGTGGACTTGACGTTGCATGGCGCATTCGCCAGGAGCATCGGCACCTTTTGAAGCCGGGAGAGCGCGAGACGTTTGTGGAGTCGCGGCTGTACGACATGGGCCGGATGGGCCAAAAAACAGGAGCGGGTTGGTATAAATATGACGAAAATCGGCGCGCTGTGACCGATCCGGAGGTTACGAATTTGGTACGCAAATGGTCGACCGAGGCGGGAGTGCCGCAGCGGCAAATTTCCTCCGAAGAAATCGTGGACCGCTGCATCTACCGGCTGGTGAATGAAGGCGCGCGGATTCTGGAAGACGGTATCGCACTGCGTTCGGGCGATATCGACATCATCTACCTCAACGGTTATGGCTTTCCGGCCTATCGCGGCGGCCCGATGTGGTACGCGGATGCCGTTGGACTAAAGAAGGTGTACGACCGCGTGCGCGAGTTTGAGCAGCGCCATGGGAATTTGTGGCAGCCCGCGCCGCTACTCAAGAGGCTGGCTGAATCGGGGAGAGGCTTCGCGGATTTCCAACGCGAGGCTGCTCGCGTGGTGGATTAGCACGCGGACCCTGGCTGCGCTACGGGCAACGAGCAGCTAGATGTAGTAACGGACGATCCACTCGGCCACGCAGCACGGCTTCTTCGCGTTCTCACCTTCGATCGACACCAGCATTACCGCGGAAATGCAATCAACAAGCTCTTCGACGGACTGCACTGTAACGCGCGCCCGGATCCTGGAATCGGCAGGGACGGGAGAAGGGAAGCGCACTCGATTGACGCCGTAGTTGATCGACATGCGCGTGCCGCGAACTTGGATCACTTGACTTACCAGCGAGCCCGCGAGCGATAGAGTCAGAAAACCGTGAGCGATGGTGGCGCCGTACGGCGACTGGCTCGCGGCGCGTTCGCGATCGACGTGAATCCACTGCCGATCTTCCGTTGCCTCGGCAAACTGGTTGATCCGGTCCTGGGTGACGAGAAACCAATCGGACGTACCGATTTCGCGTCCTGCAAAATCCTTCAAAGCGCGCGGTGTCTCGAGTACGAGCGGCGGCATGATGCGCCTCCTGCTAACGATAGCCAAAAGCGCGGGACTGGAATTCGAGCGAGGCCGGAAAATGCTGCGCGAAATATGCCCAGTCGTGGCCGCCGGGATAGAGATGAAATTCATGCGGAATTTTCAGGGAAATGAGCAAGTCGTGAAACGCCCGCGCTCCTCTGTCGAAGCCAAAATCATCCTCGCTGCCGCAGTCGAAATAGATTTGGAGGCCGGCCGGACGCGGACGTGATTTCACGATAGTGAAAGGACGCTCGCGATTCCAGTAAGCACGATCGAACGGCATACCAAACGCCATTCCCACGATTCGCGATAGAAGCTGCTGTTGCTGGTTTGTGATTTCCGTACGAGGCAAATCTTTTATCAATGCCGGGCTGTGAGCGCTGACTGATCCAAATAGGTTCGGATACAGCAGAGCAAACCGGAGCGCGCCGTAGCCCCCCATGGAGACGCCGGTGATTCCACGATTATGGCGCCCCGGTCGCACACGATAGCGGCTTTCGACGAAAGGGAGGAATTCGCGGACGAAGAAATCTTCATAGCGGACCTTGCCGTCGCGCGAATTGATAAAAAAGCTCCTTCCCGCTGCCGGCGCAACGATCAGAAACTCGCCGATCTTCTGCTGGTCCCACATATCCTGAATCAGATCCCAACCACCCGAGTTGAGCAGGATCTGTTCGTTTTCTCCTAGGCC
>JASHRI010000340.1 GCA_030037435.1 Candidatus Acidiferrales bacterium
ACATCCTGGTGAGCCATCTCGCGGCCACGATGGAAGATCATGGCCTTCACTTTGTAACCCTCTCCCAGGAAGCGAATGATCTGATTCTTGCGCACCTGATAGTCGTGCTCGGCGGTCGCAGGCCGGAATTTCACTTCCTTGATATGCGAGCTTTTCTGGTGCCGCTTTTGGTCGTGGGCTTTCTTGCTCTGCTCGTAGAGGAACTTGCCGTAGTCGACGAGCTTGCAGACCGGCGGAACCGCATTGGGCGAGATTTCGACGACGTCCAAGCCCGAGTCTCGCGCCGTCTTCATCGCGTCGAACAGGGACATCACGCCGAGTTGATTGCCGGCATCATCAATCACTCGGACTTCACGGGCACGAATGCGCTCGTTGACCCGAAGACCGCCAGCTCCACCACGTTCTGCGATAAGACTACCTCCTGGGCCTGCGAAATTTGGATCGCTACCCGCCCACCCGTCGCTTCGGCCGACCGCGGACCATGCCGGAGGGACAGGCCAAAAAGTATAGCATGGCTTCGGCGCCCGCAAGCCTACGCTTTGCCCAGGTCAAAACGGGAATTGGACGAGGCGAGACGGGTGATCGCCCTACCCGCAGCACGCCGACCGCGAGTTTGGGCGAGGCACCGCATCGCTGCGGAGCCAAGAGCCAATCGAGCAACTTCTCGCGGCTTACTGGGGCGAAAAGGCGAGCAGCACGTTGCCGGAATTGCTGCCAGTGACGGCGTAGCCCGACCCCATGAACAACATGCCGTTGACGATCGCCGGGCCGATTGAGTTGATCGCGCCACCCTTGGCGGGGACTTTGTTCACCGTCTCGAAAGGCCGCGCAGTGTCGTATTCCCACAGGATGTGGCCGTCGGAGGCGGAAAGGGCGTGGAGCTTTCCGTCCGATCCGGCCACGAAGACGACGCCGGGAATCGCAGATGCCGCGCAGGAATTCGAAACGCGCGCATGAGACGGCTCGGGGAATTTGGTGAACCAGACGCGATCACCTGTTTCGAGGTTCAAAGCAACGACGCCTCCGCTTTGGAGTCCGTAGTAGACATTCTGATCGTCGGCCGCGCCCCCCCAAACGATGCCGTTCAGATTGGCCATGAAGCTGTGCTCCATACCCTTGGGAACATCGACCACTTGCTTCAGCCACACCACGGCGCCGTTGTGGTCAGGATCGAGAGCGATGGCGCGTCCATTTTTGGTGCCGAAAATGACGACGCTTTTGCCGTCGGGCAGATCCTTCAAAATCGGCGAATTGCCGATATCCTGATCAGGGCCATTGACCGGCGGGCAGTTGTCGGTCCTGGATTTGCCGTTGCAACCGCCCATGAAGGCATCGTTGGCGGTCGCCTCATAAGACCAGCGAATTTTCCCGGTGTCCATGTCGAGAGCGAGGAGGGCGTCGATCGTGTCTGGGACGGGGACGCTTTGCGAGTCGCCGGTGCCGACATAGATCACGTGGCGTTTCACGTCGATGGTAGGCGAATTCCAGATCGATCCGCCCGAGGGTCCGTATTGCTGCACGCCCTTGGAATTTTTTCTGGTCGGCTCGGGAGTGCTGACGACGTAGGTTTTCCAAACTTGCGCGCCGGTATTGGCGTCGAGCGCGACGACGCTGCCGCGGCCCGTGCAACAAGGATAATCGAGCGAGGCGGACGAAAACTCCTCGGAGGAGGAGACGGGGACGTAAACGCGGCCGTCGTAGACCTTGGGCGCAGCGGTGATGCGGGCGACGAAATGATCGTCAACCTTCACTTTCCAAAGCTGCTGGCCATTCTGCGCGTCGACGGCGTAGACGTTGGCATGGGCATCGCCGAAATAGGCGGCGTATTTTGTGTTGCCATGCCCCTCGACGGGCGCGACGGTGACGGCACTGCGCACCGCACCTTCGGCTTCATACGACCAGTAGACGCATCCTGTGTCGGCGTTAAGCGAGTAGACATAGCCGATATCACTTCCGACGAAGACGCGGCCGGAAGCGATTGCGGGCTCCCCGTAGGCGGACAAGCCGGTTGGGAAACCGAACGCCCACTTCAGTTTCAGATTGGGGACTTGATCGGGCGAGAGGCCGGCGGCTGCGGCGGATTCAAACCGCGTGTCGGCCATGTTGACTCCCCATCCGTTCCAGGCGGGACTAGCGGAGGGATCGGCGAGTGGCGGATTGGACGCGCACTGATTCGGCATGTCCTTCGCGTCGCCTTCCTTCGCGCTGCCGAGCGGGCGGCCGCTGAGAAAGACGGCGAGCATTTGGCGCTGCTCTTCACTCAAGCTGGCGCCCTGGGGCTTCATGACACCGTTGGTGAGCGCGTCGTAGATTCGCTCGGGCGACATTTGGCGGACGGCGCTGGGCGCGGGGGCTTGCGGCACGTTGGGATTACCGTGGCAGCCCATGCACTTTTGTTGAAAGATGCCGATGCCGGATTCGGTGCCCGCGCCGAGAGCGGCCGCAGCTTGCCCCTGCGTAGCCGACTGGGCTGGTATGGGGGCCTGCGTTTGTCCCTGGGCGTGAGTGGTGCCAGCCCACATCGTGCATGCGGCAAGACCTGCAATTAAGACCACGACCTTCAGGTTTCTTTTCACAGTGTCGTCCTTTGATAAGGGCCTATGGAAAACAAACTTTTTTGTTTCTGATTTCGCTAAGAAAATCTACTTGTCGCTGATTCCGCCCCAGGCGGAGTTCAGATGATACTGCAAGCCGGAGCCGACCATAATGATGCGGTGAATCAGGCCGCCATTGATCTTGAAGGCCTCAGTGACCTCGAGGCTGTCGGGCCGGTTGAAATTTTTCATGGAGACGGTCTGGCCGTTGGTCAGGTGAATCGTCTGCACGGTGCCGTTCTGGTCGAAGACAACGTTGGCCCATACGACGCCGCGCTCCTGATCGACGATTGGAAAGCGCCGGTGGTGAATTCGCGTGACGATGGCGTAATAGCCGCTCTTGAATTGCGCCATGCAGCTCATGCCGAAGGCGTTGAACGCGGCGTTGGGCGAGAGCGTGGGATTGTTGGTGGTCTGCATGCCGTTCTCGATACGGTTGCAATCGCCGGCAAAGGGATAGTTTCCCTTACCGTCGTTATTTTCTAGACCGGCGAAATACATGTTGGCGGTCGCGATCATTTTCGCGCGCGAGACGCGCTGGTCTTCGGGGACGGTTTGAGTCCAAATCGGATCGGGCGTGCTCGCATCGAGCGCGGCGATGCCAGAAGGACCTCCGCCGCCTTGACGGTAGTAATTCGTTTCGATTTCGGTGATGCGGCCGAGTTCGACGCGCAGGCGCAGCCCCATGATCAGCAGATGTTCGCCCTCGTGCATGGTGACGATGCAACCGATCTGCTCGACGACGGGGTCAGAGAAGCAGACGCGGAAATGGCCGACCTCGGTAGCCGTGCCCCAGAAGCCATCGCCGACGTCCATTACTTGGTCTTGCTCGGTGTATTTCACGTCGGCCGCGAGAGGAAGCTTCTTCGGATCGTGAGCCACGAGCGCGTTGAGATAGTCATTGGCCAGACCCTCGAGGCACGCGCGATCGCAATCAGTCGGAATCGGGCCGGAAGCCAAGGCTTTCGGCGCGAATGGTCCGCTGAGCATTGCCACGATTGCTGCAACGGCCAGAAAAGCACCTGCGCAGAGCACCGCAAACTTTGCTCGCATTTTTTTGCTCCTCTCAGTCGATTTCTAGTTTAGTGGCCCGCACCTTCTGTCCAGCCATTGTTGAGGCCGTAAGGAATCGTGACGAACGGGAACGCCTCGACTTCGTGAATCAGCCCGCCACGGATTCCGAAAGTTTCCATCGTGTAAAGATTCAACATCATTCCCGGCGGCGCATTTGGATCGCCGCCACGCCGCGTGCCGTCTTCCACGAAAAACGGGAATGTGGCTACGACGCCCTTCTGTTCGTCCACAACCAGCACCCTGCGGGGACGAATTCGTTTAATAAAGTTAAGTATCTTTGTGGAGATTTGCGCAGAGCACGTCATCATGCTGATCTTCAGCTGCTGCTGTCCCTGCGGCGTATTTGGATTCGGTAGCATCGGCGATGGCATCATGCGGCCGCCCGGCGCCGGATTATTCACCGTCTGATAGCCGTTTTCGTGGCGCACGCAATCGTCGGCAAATGCGCCGATCTTGCCGTCGTCGCCCTCAAGCGCGTCGAAGTAAGAGTTCGCCGCCCAAATCAATCCGTCGCGCGAAGTTCGCTCGGAAGCGGGAACGTCGTCCACCAATCCCGGCCGTGGCGTAGTGAGCAGCGGAATCGCCGTTGGATCCACGCCGCGCGTCCAGATCTGTTCGATTTCCTGGATCTGGTTGCGGTCGATTTTCAAGCGGACGGCCACGAGAGAATCCTCGCCGTTGATTTTCAGGCGCGCCTGCTCAGCCACTTGCCCGAAAACCGGATCGGCGATCACAATCTTGAAGCTCGTCGGCTCGACCTTCGATCTCCACAACATTCCCTCGCCGACGTTCATTTCACCGGTGTTTTCCGTCATGCGAACGTCTCGCGCGAGAGTCGGAACTGCGGAGGGATCGTGTTTGAAAATTGCGTTCATGTAGCCGTCCATGAAGCCAACGAGGCATGCGCGATCGCACGGCTTCACCATAGATGGATTCCATTCCGGCGCGGGCGAGGGCGCGTACGGAAGCTGCACTTGCTGCGCACGTGAAATCGCGGCGGCTAAGGTGAACGCAAACGCAATTAGCAGGACGGTAGAAAAACGGCGGATATTCATCTCGAACCACCCCCGAGGGCCGCAACCTATAACATTCAGCGCCGCTCCCGCAAGAGAAACGCACTGAAACATAGAAGGAGGCGCGTCGGGACCGGCCAGGGCGCGGGCTTAGCGCGGAGGTTCGTCTTTCTAGAGTGAACACTTGCTTGTTCCGCCGCGCGAAAAATGATTTGATCGAAGGCGATGCACTGGGATTTCGCGCTCATTCTGATCTTTTTCGCGGCGGCTGTGCCGTGGCTCGGCCGTCGCCGCATTCGCCGATTGATTCAAGGGCCGCCGACGACGACGGGCGAGCGGCTTACGCTCTACGCATCAACGGTTGCCTTTCAATGGATCGCAGTTGCCGTCGTCCTTTGGCGCACCAGGGCGCATCATGTGCGCTCGTCTGCTCTCGGGCTCTACGTTCCACGAGTCGAGCTTGCGGTGATCGTCGCGATTCTGCTCGCGGCGCTAATTTTCGTGAACCAGATTGTCAGTTTGAGGCGCCTCGCGACTCACCCTAAAGAAGCCCACGGGTTGCTGCCGCAGTTGGCGCTGCGCATTTTTCCCCAGAGGGGCGTGGAGCGCCTCGCGTTTCTGGCTGTCGTTGCGACCGTCGCCTTCTGCGAAGAGCTCATTTATCGCGGGTTTGTGCAGCGGGTATTTCAGGATTGGTCGGGCGGGATCGTTGTCGCTGGAATCGTTGGTTCAGCCTTCCTCTTCTCTGTGGCGCATTGGTATCAGGGTCGCCGCGGAATGGCCTCGACATTAGTTGTTGGAGCGCTCTTCTCTATCGTGCGCGCTTGGACAGGCAGTTTGGTGCCGTCTATCGTTGCTCACTTTGTGGCAGACCTAACCGCTGGTTTTCTGGCTCCGTCCCGGGTTCACCAGGCCTTATCCATTGAAACGAAAACCCTTACGTTGGATGATCAAGCCAACAAAATTGGGTAGCTTCTTATTTTACTATAATGATAGTAATAATGAGATGACTAACATTACGACCAAAGAGATCGCGAAGGAGCTGGCACCTTATGGTGTTCCCAGTGATGAGCTACTGTTCAGAAAAATAAGCACTTACATCGGACTATTGCTTCGCTGGAACAGGGCCACGTCTCTGACGACGGTCGTCGATCCCCATGAAATCGTCAGATTTCACTTCGGCGAGAGTATCTTTGCGGCGAAGAAGGTGCCGATCAGAAATGGTCGGCTCGCCGACGTTGGTTCCGGAGCCGGCTTTCCGGGAGTTCCGTTGTTTCTGGCCGTGCCAGGGCTCGACATGACACTGATCGAGTCTAACGCAAAGAAGTGCACATTTCTGGCCGAGGCGATACGAGAGATCGGGGGGAACGATATCAAAGCTCGCCAAGGTCTTCGCAGCACACGAGACGTTCACTGCAGAGTATTTCGCGGACGCGCGGAGGAGTTTCCTGAGGGGGAGGCGAAATTCGATTTCGTCACGGTCCGTGCCGTTGGGGATATTCCATCTGTTTTGGACTGGGCCAACGATCATCTCGCCATGGATGGGAAAGTTGTCCTTTGGCTTGGCCAAGCGGCAATCGATAGCGTCGAGAGTGAAAAATCATGGGTATGGCACGCTCCAGAGAAAATCCCGGGCTCGAAGCGACGATTTCTGTTGATTGGAACGCGGAGTGACCGCTAAACGAGGAACTGTTCCACGTGAAACACTGCTCCCGCGGAGAATCCGTTCTGTTCCACGTGAAACATCTTGCAAGCCGCTAGCTTTTTCTATACATTCGCGCTGATTCCTGGGGGAAAAGCTTGGCACGCGTAATCGCCATCGCCAACCAAAAGGGCGGCGTCGGCAAGACGACAACAGCAGTGAACCTCGGTGCCTCTCTCGCCTCCTCTGAAAAAAAGACACTTCTAATCGATTGCGATCCGCAGGGAAATGCGACCAGCGCGCTTGGATTTCCAAAGGATCCCGCGCGGAGAACGCTATATCAAGCACTGATTCTCGGCGAACCAACTGATCGGATCGTAATTGACGCCAAGGTAGACGGCCTGGACCTAATTCCGTCAGACAAGAATCTGGTCGGCGCCTCCGTCGAGTTGGTGCAGATGGAGAATCGCGAGTACAGACTCAAAGAATTGATGCCGGCTCTTCGTGACCGATATGAGTTCATCTTGATCGATTGCCCACCCTCTCTGGACCTTCTTACTGTCAATGCCCTCGCGGCCAGCGACTCCGTTTTGGTGCCCATTCAGTGCGAGTATCTGGCTCTCGAAGGTGTTTCCGAGCTTCTTGACACTCTCATGAGGATGCGACGCACGATCAACCCAGAGCTAGCTATCGAGGGGATCCTCTTGACGATGTACGACGACCGCACAACACTATCAAAGCAGGTCGCTGCCGATCTTAGGAGCTTCTTTGGCGCGCAGGTGTTTGAGACCATAATTCCGCGTAATGTGCGCTTGGCCGAGGCTCCGAGCCATGGCATGCCGGTAATCCTCTACGACATTCATAGTAAGGGTGCCGAAGGCTACATTCAACTCGCAAAGGAGGTTATCGAAAATGCCCAGAAACGCGTTGGGCAGGGGGCTGAGCGCGCTGATTCGGGAGCCGGAGCCGCAGATTCCGGCGAGCCAAGCAGTGCCTCCACCACAAGCCCCACCGCTGCCGCAGCCGCTGCAGCCGGCGGCGACACAGGGGGCTCGAACAGCGGCGGCAGCAGCACCGGCCCTGGCACCGAGTGACGGCCTTCTCTACGTTGATATCGACCTCGTCGATCCGAGCCCGTATCAGCCACGCACGCGGTTCCGTGAGGAAGCGCTTGAGGAGCTGGCGCAGTCGATCCGCGCTAGCGGCATCGTCCAGCCTCTGGTCGTTCGCCGGATTGGGCAGCGATATCAATTGATAGCAGGTGAGCGCCGGTGGCGAGCGGCACAGCGCGCGCCGCTTGGCCGCGTTCCTGTGGTCGTGCGGGACGTTCCGGAGGAAACCGCCCTTGAAATGACGTTGGTCGAAAATCTGCAGCGCGAGGACCTGAACCCGATCGAACAGGCGCGTGCTTTCCAGCGGCTCACCGATGAATTCCACCTGACGCAGGAGCAGGTTGCCGAGCGAACCGGCAAGGACCGCGCGACGGTTGCGAACGTGATGCGCCTGCTGAAACTCGATCTGCCGATCCAGACGATGCTCGAAGAGGGACGCCTGTCGGCCGGGCATGGTCGCGCTCTGCTGGCGATCGCCGAGTCGCAAACCCGCCTCGATCTTGCCCGGCGTATCGCGCGCGGTGGGCTGACCGTTCGCCAGGTGGAACGGCTTGCGACTCGCGGTGCGAAACCGAAATCATCTCCCACGCCTCATGCGATGGACGCCAACACGAAAGCCGCGGTCGAGGAGTTGCAACGGAAGTTTGGAACTCGCGTGACGCTGCACCCACTTCGTCCGGGTCAT
>JASHRI010000341.1 GCA_030037435.1 Candidatus Acidiferrales bacterium
ACATTCCCGCCGGCGCGCGCGATTTCGTCGTTACCGATTCTTTCCGCCTGCCCGCCGACGTCGACGTGCTCGCGGTCTATCCCCACGCGCATTATCTCGGCCATGTCCTCGAAGGCTACGCCACGCTACCCGACGGCCAACGCAATTGGCTGATCCGCATCCCCGATTGGGATCCGAAGTGGCAAGCCGTCTTCCACTATCGCGAGCCGGTATTCCTTCCCGCAGGAACGATTATTTCCATGCGCTATCACTACGACAATTCCTCCGCGAATCCGCGCAATCCCAATTCGCCCGCGCGCCGTGTTCAAGGGGGCAATCAGTCCACCGACGAGATGGCCCATCTCTGGTTTCAGCTTTTGCCGCGCGACGGCGCCAGCCAGCGCATCGTGATCCAATCCGCCCTGCTGCAACATCGCGTCGACAAATATCGCAACGATTTCGATTCGCGTCTCGCCCTTGGCACGCTGATGCTTGGCCGATTCAACGCCGCAGGCGCCGTTCCCGTGCTCGAACAGGCAGTTCGCATCCAGCCTAAGCAGGAGGAAGCCCGCCGTTTCCTCGGCATGGCCCTCGAATCCGTGGGCCGTACGCCCGAGGCGATCGACCAGTTCCGTGTTGCAGTCTCGCTCAAGCCCAGCGACGCGCAGGCTCGCTACAACCTTGCGCGTGCCCTGGTGAAAGCGGGAAAATACGACGAGGCTCGCCAAAATTTCCTCCAGGTCGCCGCTGCTGATCCGAAGAATTCGCAGCTCCACATAGATTTTGGAGAACTATTGCTCCACCGTGGAATGGTCGCTGCCGCTCTCGATCAGTTCAACGCCGCGCTCGCGCTTGACCCCTCGTCCAAGACCGCCCTTCGCGACCGCGACCTTGCCCGTGCGCGGCTGAATTCATCCTCGGCCCCTTGACGCACCGCTGTTCGTTGCCTATCCTTCCCGGCACGTTGAGCGTCTAACCCTGCTGGAGTACGATTTCAATATGAGGTGTTTCATGCTGAAGCGATGCGCCCGACACAGTCTTGCCATTCTTGTTTTTTTCGCCGCGATTCCTTCTTTGCAGGCGCAATCGAGCAAGAAAAAAATCTTGAGCCAGGCGGATTTACCCCACTTCAGCTACCCGGTGTCGGGTTCTGCGTCCGCACTTGTACAAGCCGACGCAGCGACCTTCAATGCCTTCGCGGCCAAAGTTCGCGACGATCTCGAAGGCATTCTCAACGGCTACGAAATCGATGACAAATCCACGCTGCGCTCGCTGCTTTCCACGCAGGCCGACCTGCAGGAACTTTCCGGCCAATACTCCGCGGCGCTGAAAGCCGTCGATACCGTGCGCTCTTTAGAAGAAAAGCCCGCCGCGAAGCTCACCGCGGGCCTTTTCGCTCGCGCTCGGCTTCAGGCCGTGCTCGAAGCGAAGTCCACGCATGGCGAGGCATTCGATCGCGCCTTCACCAAAAATTATCGTGAGGCGGTCGATGCGCTTCCGTGGGATATCGCGGGAGACTGGGCCAAAGAGTCCTACACCGGCGCTCGGCTTGAATCAAAGTCCATGGCTGTTGCCGATGTGATGACCGAATTCGATCCTGCGGTCCGAAAATCCGGAGCGCTCGACAATTTCGAGGCCTGGGACTTGATCTCCACGCGCAACTACGTCGAATTGGGCGCTCCGCTCAATTCTCTGCGTGCGCCGATTCTGAAGCAGTACATCGAGGCTCACCGCGTTGCCAAACCGGACATCTGGCCCGCTCGCGACGTCACCCTAAGCGCCAGCCAGCACCTCACGCCCACACTCGTGGCCATCTGGGATTCCGGTATCGACGTTTCCGTTTATCCCAACCAGCTTTTCACGGATCCCAAGTCCACCGTCAGTGGCACGCACGGTCTTGCCTATGACGATCAGGGCGCGCCTTCGAAATCCTGGCTCTATTCGCTCACGCCCGAGCAGCAGAAAACCTATCCGCTCTTTCGCGAAATCGTCGAAGGCCAGCTCGACATTGAAGACGTCAAGGACACGCCTGCGGCCCAGGCTGCCGAGAAAGAATTTCGTACTCTCACGCCCGACGAAATCCATCAGTATTTCGAGGCGGACAAGGTTCTCGGTTTTTACATGCACGGCACGCACTGCGCAGGAATCGCCGTTCGTGGCAATCCCTTTGCGCGTCTGGTTGTCGCCCGTTTCAATGATCAGCTCGCCGATTTTCCGTTTCTTCCCACGGACGAATGGGTTCGCCGCCTCGGCGCCGATTTCCAGCAAATGTCCGACTACTTCCGCACGCGCCACGTCCGCGTGGTTAACATGAGTTGGGGCGACGATCCGCAGGAGTTTGAAACGTGGCTATCCAAGACCGGCGGAGGCGCGAATCCCGCCGAGCGCAAAGCGAAGGCACGCGAGCTGTACGCCATGTGGCGCGCCTCGATCGAGACTGCCATCAAGAACGCGCCCGACACCCTCTTCGTCACCGCCGCCGGAAACAGCGACAGTGACACAAGATTTACCGAGGATGTTCCATCCTCGTTGCACCTGCCGAATCTGATCGCCGTTGGCGCCGTCGATCAAGCAGGAGAAGAGACTTCATTCACCAGCTACGGCGAAACGGTTCTCGTCGATGCCGATGGCTACGAAGTGGAAAGCTACATTCCCGGCGGGTACAAGGCCCGATTTTCCGGCACTTCGATGGCTTCCCCTGGAGTCGTTAACCTTGCCGCAAAACTATTTGCGCTCGATCCTTCGCTCACGCCCGCGCAAGCCATCGACCTGATCCGCCGAGGTGCCACCGCCAGCCCCGACGGTCGCCTGCATCTGATCGACGAAAAGCGTTCTGTCGAGCTGTTGCACGCGGAGCGCGAAAGCCTCAAGCCAAAAAATTAACAGTGTCCTAGCGCTCCCCCGAATCAGCAGCCAGCACTCGCTTCACATCGTCA
>JASHRI010000342.1 GCA_030037435.1 Candidatus Acidiferrales bacterium
TTGCGGATCACAAGCACAAGCTCAGCCAGCGAAAACGGTTTCAACACGTAGTCGCTGGCGCCTGCCTTCATGGCATCGACCGCGGATTCGACGGTTCCATACGCGGTCATGATCACGACAGGCAGGTTGGCATTCACACGCTTGGCGGCCTGCAGGAACTCGAGGCCGTTCATGCCGGGAAGCTGGAAGTCCGTTACGATCAGGTCGAAAGGCTCGTTGTTGAGCAGGCGAAGGCCTTCTTCGGCGTCCGGTGCGGACCGAGCCTGAAAGCCTTCCTCAGCAAATTGCAGCTCCAGCAGACGCCGCAATTTCGCTTCGTCCTCTACGATCAGAATCGATGGTTTGGCGACGCTCATCGCAGTCCTGTCTTCGATGCCACGGGTTCCGCCATCGTTGTGCTGGTTTGTGCTGCGAGCGTCATTGCTGTGCGCGCGGGAAAAAGACGTGAAATCGCGCTCCTGGAAGAGAATCGTTTTCCAGCCGGATCCAGCCGCGATGATCGTCAACGATCTTGGCGACGATCGCAAGTCCCAGCCCCACACCATCTTTCTTAGAAGTGAAGAATGGATTGAAAATCTGTTCTTTCGATTCAGGCGGTACACCTGGGCCGGAATCTTGAATGATGATTCCGACCCCGTCTTGATTGTTCGAAGACTCAGGCGTGATCGAGACGTCAAGCACTCCCTCAGGCTCCGACACCTGGCTCTCCATGGCCTGATAGGCATTCTGGATCAAATTGACGAATACACGCTCGCAGAGTTGCTCGTCCGCAAGAATTTCGGGCGGGTCTGGCGCGTAATGCCGCTCGACGCGGACGCTTGCGCCCGGCATTTGGTCTCTCACGGATTTGAGCGCACGGTCCACGATCTCCGGAATATGCTGAGGCCGGAGCTCCAGATTCGTAGGTCGCGCAAAATCCAAAAATCGAGCGACGAGTGCATTTAGGCGGTTTACTTCGGATGAGATATAGCCTGCCAACTCACTTGCCAACGGCTGTGCGTCTTGCAATTTCTGGGCAAGCATTTCAGCAGAGCCCTTGATCACCCCAAGAGGATTGCGGATCTCGTGAGCCAGGCCGGCGGACATTTGACCGAGCGCGGCGAGCCGTTCCGACCGGCGCGCGTCGGCTTCGGCACGCCGCAATTGACGGTTTGTCTCTTCGAGCGTTTCGGACAGCGCTTGATACCGCTGCACCTGCCTGCGATTTTCAAGCACGAACCGGTTCACCAAAATCCCGGCGAGAAAAAAGAAAAGAATGCGGATGGCCAGAATCGTCGCGCCTTCTCTTCCTAATTCGTATTCCTGTAGGGCCGGTATCAGGTACGAGCAATAACCCAGCGAAGCCAGTGCCGTCCACAGTAGGGTACCGAGGGGGCCGAAATAGATCGCGGCTGTAATGACCGGCAGAAAGTAGATCGGATAATAACTGCTGTTGATCCCGATCTCGCCGGTATGGTCTAGCAGCAGAGTCGCCAGCGCAATTTTAATCAGCACGGCGTACGTGCGACCGCGATCGGGCATTCGGGTGATTAGGAAACCTTCAAGGAACTGAAATACCCCGAAACCCAGCAGGATTAGCTGCTTGTGGATTTCATGAACGGGCGGCAGGATCGCCAGCCCTAGAATAAAGAGGAGCCAGACAAGGTCAGTCCAGTCGAGTGGCGATCGTTTGCGGCCGAGCATCGCGCGAACGGACTCTCCCGATGAATTGGTCCTGCTGAAAGCGAGACGAATCTACCACGAAGAGCTGGGTTTCGCCGCGCCAGACAGACAAGGAGCGGAGAGCAGCTGGAAGAATTCGAGGCTGGTCCGAATGGCGATTTTAGAGCGCAGAGAGAATCAATTCCGCCTGGTCGAGCGCCACCGCTGCGTCGCCGCGAGCAGCTCGCTGGCAGGCGCCCTCGAGGGTGCGGCCAATCAGCAGAACCGAAGGCGCCGGCAGATGTGGGAGCCGGTCGAGATCGATCAGCGTCGCGCAATGCTGCTGTTCGCTCTGCATCGTGGCGCGAGAGACGATGACTGCCGGAGTCTCCGGCGCGAATCCGGCATCAAGCAATTCTTTTCGAAGGACGCCGAACTCATGTCCCGGCATGTAGATCACTAGCGTCACGTCGTCGCGAGCCAGCCCGCGCCAATCAGTAGTGACGAAGCCGTTGCCGTGCGCGTGGTGATTGGTCACCACAATTACGCGCGAGGCCTTTCGTCGATCGGTGAGCGATACGCCAAGAGACGCCGCCGCGGCGATGCCGGCCGTCACGCCGGGAACCACTTCAAATGGCACACGCGCGGATTCCAGAGCGTCGATCTCCTCAGCTAGCCGGCCAAAGATGCTGGGATCGCCGCCTTTCAGGCGAACCACCACCAAGCCGCTCTTCGCGGATTCGAGCATGCGGGTATTGATCTCCGACTGCGTCACGCCCTTCACACCGCAGCGCTTTCCTACACTGACGACCTCGGTCTCGTTGCCTGCCAGAGACAGAATGGACTCAGGCACAAGGTCGTCGTGGAGGATAATGTCTGCTTGCCGCAGCAGCCTGTGAGCCCTGATTGTTAGCAATTCCGGATCACCCGGGCCTGCCCCGACAAGATAGACCTTGCCACGAACGGCTTGCGCTGCTGCTTTGTTCGTCATCTGGTTATCGCGAGCGCTCATTATCACGAGGGTTGAAGGGCTTCTCCGATAAGAAAAAAGCCCGCTTCGATTGCTAGCGGGCTCTAAGATCCGATTTGAACCAGGGCTAAACTATTCGGATCGTAGACCCGCGCTGGCTGCAAAACCGACAACAACCCTTCGCCGCGCGTGCCGTGCTTGTTGGCCGATCCATACATGAAATCTTACCTGGCGTTGAACCGCGTGGTCAAGACGGCGGGTGGCTGGACGGGCACAGGTTCCGGGACCAAATGAACGCCGACGCGGTGTATCCTGAAAAGCTTGGGAAACGTCTAAGCACTCGTGGAATCATAACAAGGGAAGGGAACGACATGGACGCGCCGGAAGCGCCGCACGGACGTACCCAGACGATCGCCAGTCCGTCTGACGAAAATCGCCCAAAAGGCCACAAAGGCGTTTGGATCGCGGTGATCGTGTTAATCGTTCTAGGTGTGGGAATATATCTCATAAGGTCGCACAACGAATCATCGGCAAAAGACACCAGCACTGATCAGCCCATCTCTGTCGGCGTTGCTCCCGTTGAGAAGCAAGACGTGCCGTACTACCTGACAGGTTTGGGAACTGTCACTGCCTTTAACACCGTCACGGTGCACACACGTGTCGACGGGCAGATCATGAAAATCTACTTTCAGGAAGGCCAGTTCGTTCACGCCGGCGATCTATTGGCGGAAATCGATCCGCGTCCGTACCAAGTAGCCCTCGATCAGGCCGAAGGTCAACTCTCGAAGGATCTGGCATCGCAGAATGATGCCAGAATCGACTTGAACCGATACCAACAACTCTTTCAATCGGGCGTCGTTGCGCGTCAGCAGGTGGATACTCAGGCGGCAACGGTGGGACAGTACGACGGGGCCATCCAATCCGATCGGGCCCAAATCGACAATGAAAAGCTGCAGTTGGAGTACTGCCACGTCACATCGCCAATCGACGGGCGGGTAGGGCTGCGTCTGGTGGATCCCGGCAACATCGTCCACGCCACGGATACCAATGGAATGCTGGTGATCACACAAGTGCGCCCGATCGCGGTCGACTTCACGCTTCCGGAAGACGAGCTTCCCGAAGTCGTTTCCGAAATGAAGAATCGCCGATTGACCGTGGAAGCCTACAGCCGCGACGACAAGACTAAGCTCGCCAGCGGTGCCCTCTTGACCATCGACAATCAGATTGATACCACCACGGGTACCATCAAGTTGAAGTCGCAATTCCCCAACGCCGACCTGTCTCTTTGGCCCAACCAGTTTGTAAACGCTCGCCTTTTCTTGAGCGTTCGAGCGAACGCGATCGTCGTTCCGCCGGCTGCTATTCAGAAGGGCGCCCAGGGCTCGTTCGTGTATGCGGTGGGTTCCGACAACAAAGCCAGCGTCCGTCCCGTGCAAGTCGACTTTAGCGAGGGAAATATTTCCGTAATTCACAGCGGGCTGACTCCTGGCGAAGAGGTAGTTATCGACGGGGCGGAAAAGCTTCAGGACGGAACGGTCGTTAGTCCCCATGAAATGACTTCGAATCGCACGGCTGCGAGCGGCTCAGAATCTGGTCTGCACCCGTGAGTCCTTCAAGGCCGTTTATTCTTCGTCCGGTCGCCACAGCGCTGCTGATGGTTGGCATCCTCCTGGCCGGTGCCGTAGGGTACACTCAGCTCCCGGTCTCCGCTCTACCCCAAGTTGACTATCCGACGATTCAAGTCCTGACCTTCTATCCTGGCGCCAGCCCGGACGTTATGGCTTCGGCGGTCACGACGCCGCTTGAGCGGCAGTTCGGCGAAGTGCCCGGGTTGACGCAGATGACTTCCACCAGCTCGTTCGGCGGTTCGTTGATCACCCTCCAATTCGATTTGAAAGAGGATATTGATGTGGCCGAGCAAGAGGTGCAAGCGGCGATCAACGCGGCCACCACCTATTTGCCCAAAGA
>JASHRI010000030.1 GCA_030037435.1 Candidatus Acidiferrales bacterium
TCCGCCTGCTTCGCCCAAAATGCTCGAAAACTTTTATCGGCGTGCGTGCCGCGCCCAGCTGCGAGTATATTTGTTTGGGGTTTTTCCTGGAGGTATGGCGATGAAGCCGACTGTTGGGCTGATCGGGCTGGGGTTGATGGGCGGACCCATGGGACAGAATCTGCTGCGTGCAGGATTTCCATTGACGATATGGAATCGCACCCGCGCCAAGGCGGACGATCTGGTCCACGAAGGCGCCACGCTGGCGGCCAATCCGCGCGAGGTAGCGGCGCAGTCCGATGTCCTGATCACCATCGTCAGCGACCCGCCGGCTCTTGAAGAGGTCTTATTTGGCCCTCCGGGAGCGAAACAGAAAAGCGGTGCCCTCGACGGCCTGCGTCCAGGCAGCGCACTCATCGACTCGAGCACCGTCTCGCCCGACCTGGCCTGCCGCGTGGCCCGAGCCTGCGCCGAGCGTGGCGTGGACTTCCTCGATGCTCCCGTCACCGGCGGCACCTGGGGTGCGAAGAAGGGTGAGCTCGTTTTTATGGTCGGAGGGCGGGCGGAGGTGTTGGAACGCGTAAGGCCGGTGCTCGAAGCCATCGGGAAGAAATTTTTCCTGCTCGGCCCCAATGGAGCCGGCCAGACCGTGAAGCTCGCAATGAACCTGTTGCTGGCGCTCCAGGTGGATGCCCTGGCTGAATCGCTGGCGCTGGTCACCGGGGCGGGTCTTCAGCCCGAGCGGCTGATCGAGGTTCTGCAATCGAGCATGGGGCGATCGCCGCTGCTCGACGTGAAGGCGCCGTTGATCCTAAAAAACGAGTTTCCCGCCAGCTTTCCCCTGCGCCTGATGCACAAAGATGTGCGCTTGGCGCTCGAACTGGCCCGGGAGCACGGTATTACGTTGCCAGCCGGCGCGGCTGCCTATGCCACCTACAGCGCCGTGAAGGATTCCGCGCACGACGATCCCGACTTTTCGGCTATCTCCCGATTCTGGACAAAATCCGCGCACGCTTAGGCCGGCATCAATTCCCGGGAGGGAAAAAGCTGACGGGTAGGTCGCGCATGGTGCGCAGGCCGGCAGGCGCCGCTAGCACTGCGGGAATCGCGTTCACGGCGATCGCCGCGGTGGCCAAGTCGCCATGCGTGCCGCCGGGAATCGTCAGCGAAAGATTCGGCTCGCCGCGCAATTCCACGCTGTCGCCGGGATGCTTCGCCCCGACGTACATTTGCAACTCCATGAAGATTTTCTCTTCGCCGCCAGCCATACCGCGCGCCACCTGATGCACTCCCGCCACCTGGCCTGGGGCGACTTCCAGAAATTGGGTCTTCACAGTTTCCGCGGCAATCACGGGCTCGATGGTTTCAGCGATATCTTCGATCCTGAATCCCAAGCCGTCGGCAACCATAGCCACTGATTCCGGCAGACCATGATGCTTAATCACGCCGGCGGCCACCTGCTGGCGAAACTCATCAGGCGTCATGCCGGCACCGATCTTTTTTTGCAGCGGCAGGCGACGTTTCGACGCATCTACGATCCGCACTGCCTTAGCGAAGTCCACGCGTTGAGCGGCGGCAGACAGCACCAGCACCAGTTTGTCCATTACGAACCCCGGATTGACGCCCGTACCCACCAGGGCCACGCCTTCTTCTTTTGCTGCGGCATCAAGTTTCGCGGCCAGCTCAGGATGCTTGCGAAGCGGATAGGAAAGTTCCTCGCAGGTCGATACAACACAGCAACCCGCCCCGATGCAGCCGAGAAGCTCATCCATGACGGCGGGCAGAGACGACGTGGTGGAATGCATCACTACGTCGATCGTGCCAGCCAGCGCGGCGGGAGCGCGCGCGGAGATCGGTACGCCCCAGGGCACATCCGGCGCGCCTGCCACTTCGCCTAAATCACGGCCAGCCTTTGCGGGATCGCAGTCGATGGCCCCGGCAATCTCCAGCGAAGCCTTTTCGCGCATCAGGCGCGCGATCGAAGCTCCGATCGGTCCCACACCAAACTGAACCACACGAATCTTCTTTCTCACGAAGCCTCCATCGAACGCTCTGAGAGCCACCTAAACTACGGCCTAAACCGGTGGACTGCAACTAGATTTGAGCTTTCGCTTGCTGGAAAAAGATTGGACCGCGCTGAACCAGTGCGTGCGAAAACGAACGAATTTATCAGCTGGTTGCGGCTGTCAGAACCGCGAGCGCGTGGCGCGAAGGTATTCGCGCAGGGAGACCACGTTGGGACCGTACGAGCCCACACGACCTGCGTCGACGGGCAAGCCGAGGCTCTCGGCCTGCTCGATGCTTAGACCGGCATCGTCGAGCTCGGCGAGGCTGTAACCTTCCGTGGGAAGCACTCGGTTACGCCGGGACATATCCACCGGTCGAGGGGGACGGCGCATGTTCCACCGCTTGCCTACGATATCGAAGAAGTCATCCCAATCTCGCCGGTTCCACATGTCAACCTCCCGTACGATCCGGTTCAAACAATTGGATGCGAGCCGAGCGTTTTGGGTAGCATGCATCTCCGCGCGCCGCAGAATTTCTTTTCGCGGCAAAGACTACTGCCGATAGTAACCCCGGAGTCTGTGAAAAGTCGCGCTCGAACTCGATTTGTATCCATACAGTTATCGCATTTTACGAACAGGCTCATCCGGCACAATCGGGTGCCCCCCGTGCCACAATCAGGCTCGTCCCTACACCTGGCGCCGGCCCACTGATATAATTTTGCGAACGCGGCAGCCGAGTTTGACGCTTGCATCCTCTGGACGGGATGCAAGATAACATAGCCAATATCTATTAACGGCGCGCGACAGCTCCATGAAAAGCAACTCCGTCATCGTCGTGCACTATCACGAGCTTTGGCTGAAGGGCCGGAACCGGCACTTTTTCCTCGGAAAGCTTCTTGCCGGATTGCGCCAGGGTCTTGGCGGAATTCCGGTGGAGCGCATCGAGCAGCCAGGCGACCGCTTTTTGATTCGGCTGGGGGATGGCGCGCCAATCGAGGACGCGATTGAGCGCGTGGAGCGAGTCTTGGGGGTCGCCTACTACGCCTTGGCGCGGACCGTCGACCGCGATCTGGCCGCACTTTGCGGGGCAGCATGGGAAGAAATCGAGCCGCTGCGATTTACTACATTCGCCGTACGCGTGCGGCGCAGCGACAAGACCTTTCCGCACCATACGATGGAAATAGAAGCCGCGGTAGGCCGCTATCTGCTTGATCGACTCCAGGCGAGCGGTCGCGAGGCGCGCGTCCGATTGCGCGACCCAGAGCTTACCTGCCATATCGAAGTCACGCCGGGGCCGTTGCTTGCGTATGCGCGGAAAATCCCCGGCACCGGAGGGCTGCCAGCCAATTCGGCCGGGAGGATGGCGTGCCTACTATCCGGAGGATACGATTCCGCCGTCGCCGCGTATCAAATGATGAAGCGCGGCGCGCATCTGAGTTTCGTGCACTTCTACGGCACTGGCGCGCGACCGGGAGAATCCTCACTGCATGTCGCCAGCGAGCTGGTGCGGAAACTGGTGCCATATCAATTCCGGGCGAAGCTATACCGTGTGCCGCTTGAGGAAATTCAGCGCGAAATTGTGCGCTACGCGCCGGAAAAGTTTCGGGTGCTGCTCTACCGGCGGATGATGCTGCGAATCGCCCAAGTGCTGGCGCGGCGAGATCGTGCGCTCGCGCTGGTGACCGGCGACAGCTTGGGGCAGGTGGCTTCACAGACGCT
The DNA here is from genome assembly GCA_030037435.1 of Candidatus Acidiferrales bacterium. Lineage (GTDB taxonomy): Bacteria > Acidobacteriota > Terriglobia > Acidiferrales > UBA7541 > Palsa-295. The sequence goes on from JASHRI010000030.1 coordinate 3,705, forward strand.
TCGCAATCTGGTTGCCGTGGATGCAGCTGCCGGCATGCCTGTGTTCCGTCCATTGATCGGTACAGACAAGATGGATATTCTGGCTACCGCGCGCAAAATCGGCACCTACGACACTTCTTCCGAGCCTTTCCACGACTGCTGTCCGGTGTTCTTGCCGCGCACCCCTGCGCTCTCCGCAAGTCAGGAAGAACTGGCGGAAGCGGAGAATCATCTGGACATTCCTGCGCTGGTCGCACAGGGAATAGACAACGTAACCATCGAAAAATTCAATTATGAGGGTGGACGTGTGCAGTCAACCGAGCCCACGGCGATGGTGCCTGCGGACAAACGTCACACCGCGACCGCGTAACTCGCAGAAAAATTTCTACGAGAAAGATTTGGGCGTTGCCCAAAAGGTCCGCGTTGCGCTCGCAAAATTCGCTGGAAATTAGAACGAACTAATAACGATCGCGGCTGTAGCCGCCACGCCCACCACCACCGTGGCCGCCACGTCCCCCCCCGCCACCGTGCCCGCCACGTCCGCCACCACCGCCGCCACCACCGCCCTCGCGCTGAGGGCGAGCTTCATTGACAACCAGAGCGCGGCCCATGAAGTCCTTTCCGTTGAGCGCCGCAATGACTTTTTCGGCTTCCTCGTCATCGCGGATTTCAGCGAAACCGAAACCGCGAGGCTGTCCTGTGAAACGGTCGCGGAGAAGGGTCAAAGAGTCCGGCTGTACGCCTGCTTCCGCAAATAGCTCCCGCAATTGGTCTTCTGTGGCCTTGAATGGAAGATTTCCCACGTACAGTCTCTTCACGACAGTTCTCCTTGTGCCCCGGTGATACGGGACCGCACAGCTCTGAGGCTGAAGAGACAGGATCTAAGCCGGGGCAGTCAATGACCGGCCGCTCGCGGCTGAAGCGGGCGCTCCAGCAACTCAAAAGCATCTTGCGGCAATCCGTCCCTCAGGTCAATAACAGCGGGCTCCCGCAGGCGGCGAGCAAAAGGAGGCATTCCACCCATCTACTTTACGGCGCAAAGTGAGGGGCGATACGTCAGGTACGGTAGCTGGAGTTGATGTGGACGTACTCCTGCGTAAAGTCGCACGTCCAAATACGGGCGGACGCGGAGCCCGAGCCGAGATCCACGCGAATCGGAACATATTTGGCGAGCATCTTTTCGTGCGCCGCGGATTCATCGAAGGCCAGCTCGCATCCGCCCCGGCAAACTGCTACACCCCCGATCCAAATATTGGTCTTGCTGGGATCAAACGACGCGCCCGACCGGCCCGCGGCAGCCAGAATTCGGCCCCAGTTGGGATCGGCGCCGGCGATGGCTGTTTTAACCAGAGGAGAATTTGCGATTGTGCGCGCCACTTGATCGGCCGCGCGATCGGAGGGCGCGCCCCGAACCTCGATTTCGACGACGCGCTGCGCACCTTCGCCGTCTTCCACGATCGAAATAGCGAGGGCGCGGCAGACGCGTTCGAGAGCGTTGCAGAAGCTCTTATAGCCGGCACTGGCGGCGCCGGAAATTTTCGGCGTGCCAGATTGGCCGTTGGCCAGCACCGCAACGGTGTCGTTCGTCGAAGTATCGCCATCGACGGTGATTGAATTGAACGTGCGCCCGACCACGGAGCGCAGCGCGCGCTGCAACAGTGGCGCGGCAATCGACGCATCGGTCGCGATGAAAGCGAGCATGGTGGCCATGTTCGGCTGAATCATGCCCGATCCTTTGGCGCAGCCGAGTATCCGCACTTGCTGCCCTGCAATGCGGCATTTTGCTGCGGCCCATTTCGGACGGGTGTCCGTAGTCATGATGGCGCGAGCGAATTCCTCAAAAGCGCCCGGCTCCGTGCTGCGCGTGGTGACGAGCTGCGGCACGGCCAGCAAGATTTTGTCGACGCGCAGCGGTGGCCCAATCACTCCCGTGGAACACACGAAAATCTGCGATGCATCCAGTCCGCCAAGCTCGCCTGCAAGTTTTTCGGCAGTGGCAATCGAGGCTGGATAGCCATCTTCGCGCGTGCAACAATTTGCGTTCCCTGAGTTAACGATCACCGCGCGCATCTGCTGGCGCGATTTTTTCAGGTGCGCACGAGACGCTGCCACCGGCGCGGCAAAGACGCGGTTGGTAGTGAAGACAGCC
>JASHRI010000343.1 GCA_030037435.1 Candidatus Acidiferrales bacterium
CTGCACGGGAGCATGGAAAAGCGCGTCGAGCTCCCTACGAATGGGCGTCGACTGATCGAAATCGTGGCCGTCGAGCCAGAAAAGGCACGGTTGCTTGAGGCCCGGAAGAAGCCTGGGCAAGACTTCCGCGCTATCGCCTTCGAGGATGTGAATGTTGGGCTCTTGGCTGAATTTCCGTCGCGCACTGGCCGCTTTCGATGCGTCCAGTTCGATCGAGTAGATCTCGCGAAATCGGTGCTTCTGGACGTAGAGCATGTGAGCGTAATTCGTGCCTGTTTCTACGAGCACTTCGAGGTGGAACTCGCGCGCATATTGCTGGATCGTGCGCTGCTTCACCAGGTGTGGCACTCTGTTCGCGGGGCTGCCCTTACAACGCCACAGGGCAAATTCAGCCGGCCCCGCAACACACTTGTACCAATGAAACAAACGACTCGCGCGAAAGCTATTGCCGAGCTGGGAGGGCATCCGCCTAAAGCTTGTCGATCTTGGCGGCGAGAATGAAATCGCTTTCGGTCAGGCCGTTAATCGCGTGAGTCCAGGTGGTGATCTCCGCCTTGCCCCAAGAGAGCAGAATATCCGGATGATGTCCCTGGCCCTCGGCAAGCTCCCCAACCCGGTTTACGAAAGCCAACGCTTGGCGAAAATCGGGGAATTTGAAAGCGCGAGTGAGGTGATGCCCGTCGACCACTCGCCATTGCGGGACCTCTTTTGCGACCACCTCAAGCTCTTTACCGGCGAGGGGCGGCACCCCTCCGCGGCAGGGAACACAGTTTTTACTCGCAAGTTCGCTCATCGGCCGACCTCCTGAACCCCTCTACAACGATTGTACCGAAGCAACCTAGCCGGGAAAAGCATCTGCCGTTCGCAAGCTGACAAATTCTGGTATGCTCCTGCGCAAGCGTTCACAACCCACACCGGTGAGGATCAACCGTGGCTGACGAGCTTGCCGAACTGCAAGAACACGCCGAACAGGGTGCGCATCAGCGCAGCCTGGCTCCCGTTACCGTAACGATGGCCGTTCTCGCCGTATTGGTGGCTGCCGTTTCGCTGCTCGGTCATCGCGCGCATACGGAAGAGATTATTTCCCAAACGAAAGCGACCGACCAGTGGGCGTATTACCAAGCCAAAGAAATTCGCCGCAGGAGCTATGAGGTGCTGCTGGACCAATTAACCGTGTTTTCCCTTCAAAACACCGACGCGGTGGACAAACTAAAAGACAAATACAGCCGGGAGCTCGACCGCTATCGCGGAGACGAGAAAGATATCGAGGGCGAAGCGCGAAAGGCTGAGCAGGATGTAGCGGTGCAAGAGCGGCGTGCGGATCGATTCGATCTGGGAGAAGTGATGTTGGAGGCCGCCCTGGTGATTTCGTCGATCACGCTGCTGACCCGCAAGCGAATTTACTGGGCGGCCGGAGTGATTCTCGGTGTTTTGGGATTAGCGATCGGCGGCGCGGGATTTTTGATTCACTGAAGGCGGATGACCGGCCGATTTGCCTCAACGCCGTCCGGAAACGGCACTGCGCGCGTCCACGTATTCACGAACGTACGCGGCGAAGGCTGTTTCCAATCTGGCCGTCACAGGCCCAGGCGCCACAGCCGCCTTGTGCCCGCCGATTTCTCCCACGGCAATCACATTGCGATTGGTGGAAGAGATGAAGACTTCATCCGCGGAATAAAGATCGGCGGGGAAAAGTATGCGTTCCTCGACGGGAATGCCAGCCTGCGGGCCGATCTCGAGGACTAGACTCCGCGTGACGCCCTCCAGACATCCCGACGAGAGCGGCGGAGTGGCGACTCGGTTTTCGCGGACGCAGAAGATGTTGGCAGCCGTGCATTCCGCAACCTCGCCGCGCTCGTTCAGCAGAATTACTTCATCCCAACCCGCGCGCTGAGCCTCCTGCAAGTTCCAGACATTGTTGAGCCACGAGGTCACTTTCACTCCAGCGAGAGGCGAAGCGGCATGGCGTCCGTGCTCGCGCAAGGCCAGGCGAACCGGCTCGCGGTGTGGAGGCAATTCCGCGGAACAGATCAACAGATCGGCCGCGGGAAGGTTTTCGTCGCTCCGCCAGAAACCGGGCTGATTGTAAATCACGTAAATGCGCGCGCAGCCTTCGCGCACCCCGTTGGCCTGAAGCACCTCATGCACCTGTCCCAGGACACGGTCAGCCTCAAAAGGAAACGGGCAATGTGTCCGCTGCGCATCCCGCAGCAGGCGCTTCCAATGGCGCTCGAATGCGAATGGAACGCCTGATACAACACGGATGGTAGTGAAAAGCCCCCAGCCGCTTAGCAAGCCTGATTGGCCAGGAGAAAGGCGCACAGCTTCGACGGGCAATATCCGGTCATTGTGATACAGAAACCGATGGATCATCGATCCTTCCAGACGATTCCGAAATTCTGATGCAGCGGAACCAATCCATTGTAGCGCATAAAATGCTTCGACATCCGGGGCCGCCGCGGAAGGTGTCCAAATTCCTTCGCGCGAAAACCATCAGGCAAGACAACTGCCAGAGGCGTAAACGCGACGGATCTATGCTGCCGGACCTTCTTTGAGCGCTGCTACGCGCTGCTCGAGATCATGGGCGATTTTCTCGGCCGCATCCGTTTCTGCAAATTGAACAGGAGGGCCAATCGATACTGTCACTTGGCCAGGCCAGGCCCATCGTTTGCCGGCAGCCTTCAATTCAAAAAGCCCGCCGATTCGTATGGGCACGACTGGCAGACCGAGCCGCGTGGCCAGCAGGCCAATGCCCGCGCGGAAAGGCGACAAGTTGCCGTCGGTCGTTAGCTCGCCTTCGGGAAAAATCAGCACGCTCCAGCCGCGGTCGACCAGATCTCCGGCAAACGCAAAACTCTTGCGAAATCCGGCTCGCCGAGGCAGTGGAAATACGTTGAACGCCAGGATCACCAGCCAGTATCCGGCCCGGTAAGCCAACCCCGTGAAAAAGCCGATGTTTGCCGCAGGGTTCCGCATTCCCTCCAAACGCTCGCCATCCATCGCCACAGCGAGTTTGCCGCGCAGCCTCTCCGGCAG
>JASHRI010000344.1 GCA_030037435.1 Candidatus Acidiferrales bacterium
TGTTCCCGCCGGCTAATCGCGCCGCATAGGCTCCGACCGCACCATCATTTTCGCCCGTTTTTGCTCCTGACTTTTTCGCGCTTCCGAACTTGGCGCCGAATGTGGTTTCATGCCTCTGGATGTCAATTTTTGACTGGAGGCGCCGGTGGCACCGAATCCACACAATGGCTCGAACCCATCGAACCGATGGAAGGCGAAATGGGCCCTGATCACCGGCGCAAGCGCTGGAATCGGCTGGGCGCTGGCTGAACAACTTGCCGCTCGCGGCGCCCACCTGGTCCTGACGGCGCGGCGAACCGATCGGCTGCAAGAATTGGCCGCGGCGCTCGCCGGAAAGCATGGCGTTAAGGTCGAAATTTTCGCAGCAGACCTGGCTCGCCCCGAAGCCCCCGGCGAAATCCACGGGTTCACCACGGGTAAGGGAATCGACGTAGAGCTGTTGGTCAATAATGCCGGCTTCGGCGTCTACGGCTACACTCACGAGGCGCCCGAATCGCGGCTGCTGGAGATGGTTCAAGTCAATTGCTCCGCTGTGCTTCACCTTACCCGCCTTTATCTTCCCGCAATGGTTGCTCGTCGGCACGGTGACGTTCTAATCGTCGCCTCAACCGCCGCATTTCAGGCAGTCCCGTTCATTTCCGCGTATGCCGCCACCAAGGCTTTCGACCTGATTTTCGCCGAGGGAATCGCCGAGGAAGTGCGGCAGTTCGGAGTTCGCGTCTGCGCCCTGTGCCCCGGCTCGACCAATACCGAGTTTCAGCAGGTGGCGCGTCAGCCGGATCGCGCGTTCCGCTACGCCGAGACGGCCGAGAAGGTTGCGCGCGTCGGTCTGGAGGGCCTTGAGCGCGGCAAGAGTTGCGTCATCTCAGGAGCCAAGAATCGCTGGATGGTCACCTCCGAACGCCTTGCGCCGCGCAGCTTCGTCGCGCACATGGCCGCAAAGGTGATGGGGCCACAGTCCACCAAATGACGCGGACGCCGCCGCACAGTCTACGAGGCTCCTCTCATGTCTTTTCCGTTGACCTCTGCGCGCGGTACGGCTACAGAATAAGCGCCGAATTGAACGCGAAAGGAACCTGCCAATGAAAAGACCTCTCGCACTCCTCCTGGGCGCCATACTTTCCGCACCGTTCGCGGCTCCCGCGTGGGCGCAGATTCAGGATCCCGTCAAGGTCGAGCAGGGCAGGCTTTCCGGCGCTCCCGGCAGAAAGCCCGGCGTGAAGGTCTACCGCGGCATTCCTTACGCCGCGCTACCAATTGGTGAACTGCGCTGGAAGCCGCCGCAGGCATCCGCCCATTGGCAAGGCGTTCGGCAAGCTACGGCATTCAGCCACGACTGCATGCAGATCACTCCGAACTTCCCGAATTATCTCAAGCCGCTGCACGCGACCTCAGCTTCGAAGGGCGAGGACTGCCTCTATTTGGACGTTTGGACTCCTGCGAATTCCGCGTCCGACAAGCTTCCAGTAATGGTCTGGATCCATGGAGGTGGTTTCACGATCGGCTCGGCAAGCTTCGCCGGCTATGACGGCGAGAATCTCGCCCACAAAGGCGTCGTGGTTGTCGGCATCAATTACCGCCTGGGAGTCTTCGGGTTCTTCGCACTTCCTGAGCTGACCGCAGAGTCACCGCACCACGCATCCGGCAATTATGGCTTGATGGACCAGATCGCCGCCCTGAAGTGGGTGAAAAGAAACATCGCGGCTTTTGGGGGCGACCCCGCAAGCGTCACGATCTTTGGTGAGTCGGCCGGTTCATGGGCGGTAAACCTGCTCGCGGCCAGCCCACTGACTAAGGGACTCTTCGAGCGCGGAATCGGTGAAAGCGGAGCCAGCTTCGTGGGCTCCGGCTTTCGTCCGATGACCTCGCGCGCCGATGCGGAAAAAGCCGGCGAGAATTTGGCTTCTGAGATAGGCATCAACCAAAATGTTCTGGCGGCGCTCCGCGCGAAACCAGCCGACGAACTGATGAAAGCTGCCGCTGGCAAATATCGGACCGCAGGTGCCATTGTCGACGGCTGGGTACTGCCAGAGGATGTTGCCACGATCTATGCCGAGGGCCGGCAGAACGACGTGCCGCTGATCGTTGGCAACAATGCCAACGAAATGACCGCGCTGATGCAGCCCATCAGCGGCGCCGCGCAGTTTATTGCCACCGCGAAACAGCGCTACGGAGCCATGGCCGATCAATTCTTGAAGGCTTACCCGGCCGATTCCGATGCCGAGGCGATCGAGTCGGCCTACGACTCGGCCCGCGACGAATCGTTCGGTTGGAACATGCGCGAATGGGCGCGCATGCAGACGAAAACAGGTCATCATCCGGCATATCGCTACTACTTTAGCCATCGGCCGCCCGGACCCGAGGGCCAGAAGCGCGGCGCGTTCCACACTTCTGAACTCGCGTACGTCTTCGGTAATTTCGCCTTCCCGTTTCCGTGGGAGGATGCTGACCGGCAGCTTTCGGGGGCGATGATGAGCTACTGGACGAACTTCGCGAAGACGGGCAACCCGAATGGGCCGGGTTTGCCAGACTGGCCTTCCTACAATCCGACCGAAGACAACGTGCTGGATTTCGACGTTCCCATCGTAGTGCGCACGCACGTGAACCAAGCGGGACTCGACTTCTTCGATGCCTACCACATCTCGCTCTCCGCTGCTCGCCCGCCCGGCGGGAGCGAATAGCAGATCGAAATGAGCGCACTGGGAAGGGTTCCGATCGCGGGGGCATGCGCGCCAGACTTCGAGCTGCTGGACTCGACGCAAACACCGCGGCGGCTCTCGGAATTAACCTCGTACAGTCCCCTGGTGCTGCTGTTCTACCGCGGTGACTGGTGACCTTTCTGCCTCCGCCAGTTGGCGGACTACCGGGAACATTATCCCGACATCCGATCGGCGCGAGCTGACCTAGTTGCGATTTCGGTGGATCCGCCCGAAAAATCGGAGGCCTTGCGGGTCCACCTCTCGTTGCCTTTTCCGATTCTGTGCGACACGGAACGCCGCGTCGTAAGGGACTGGGATATCTATAATTCGCGAGAGAGGGGTGGCATCGCCAGACCAGCTATCTTCATCATCGATCCGGGCCAGGTGGTGCGCTACGCCGAGGTCGAGGATGTTGTGAGGCGGGTGCCTGCCGCCGAGATTGTTTCCTTGCTACAAAGTACCTCGAAAGCGCATCCGCGGCGCAGAGCCTACATTCCGCGATGGTCGGATTGGGTAAGTGCGATTCGGAATGGCATTCGGCGGTGAGGCGGAACGCCATTTCATCGCTCTTGGTTAAAGCTGCGTTCGACCTGCGGTAGGGATAAGGCAGTATTGAGCCGGTGGGGCCTCCGTGAGATCACTATGGGAGGGAGGCAGCGGCGGACACGGCCCGAAAAGGACGACGGCGAGCGATCTGCCAACAGCCACTCCAAGGGAGGTCAGCCATGGCCGTTCATTTTGCAATTGGCGAATCTGACGAAGTGATTGAATTCAGATTTAAGGCATCCGAAGAGTCCGGCCTGCAAACCGGAAGCGATGGAAGCTTCAATTCGACGATCAACGTGAATATTGGAGCCTTTTCCGGAGCGTTCCAGTCTCTGCTGACACCTCGCGAGCTTTCGATTTTTTATAACCGCCTCAACGACGTATTAAAGGCTCACAGGGGCACGGTTTCATTCGAGAATGCAGCCGGAGACATCTCGATTTCAATCAGTTGTAGCGAGCCCGGGCAGAGAGCTAGAGTGACGGGAGTCGTCAAGCCCCGACGAATGCTCCAATCAGAATTGCATTTCGACTTCGGCACATCTCAATACGAGGTGTCTCTCGGACTTGAAAAACTGTACGACACGCTGCAGGAATTCCGAATCACCGAGCAAGTGCCCGAGGCGACCTAAGTCTCCTGGTAGGTGAGGCTAACTCTTATCGGCTTCGGAAAGAGGCACGGTGGCTGCGGAAGCCTGTCCATTGAGCACTTCGCGGATCTTTTGCGCAAATGCTTTCAGGTTGAACGGCTTTTGCAGGAATGCGACGGCACCCTCGAGTACGCCGTGACGGAAGACCGTATCGTCCGTGTAGCCCGAAAGGAACAAAACCTTCAGTCCGGGCCGCTCGGCTGACAAACGCGCAGCGAGCTCTGGGCCGCTCAAGTGGGGCATCACCACATCCGTGATCAGCAGATCGATCGCGCCTCGATGCGCCGTTACGATTTTGAGCGCTTCCACTCCGTCGGTTGCTTCGAGCACGCGATAGCCTGAGCCAACCAGGTAGTCGCGTACCAATTCGCGCACTCCCTGGTCGTCTTCGACGAAGAGTACCGTCTCGTTCGCGGGCGCCTCCACAGCCGTGTCGGGTTCCGCGGTGGGGCGGTCGACTTCGGACATTACCTCGGGCAAGTAAATCTTGAAGGTCGTTCCGCGGCCGACTTCGCTGTAAAGCCAGATGTAACCACCGCTCTGCTTCACCACGCCGTAGACCGTCGCAAGGCCCAGGCCGGTGCCCTTGCCGGGCCCTTTTGTGGTGAAGAACGGCTCGAAAATTCGCGATTGGGTTTGCGCGTCCATACCGCAGCCGGTATCCGTGACGGTGAGCATCACGTAGGGTCCGGGCTCCACGCTGGCGTGTTTTGCCGCATAGCTCCGATCGAGTTCCACGTTGGCGGTTTCCAGCGTCAATCGTCCGCCGTCCGGCATGGCGTCGCGCGCATTCACCACCAGATTCAGCAGCACCTGCTCGATTTGTCCGGGATCCGCCTTTACGCGGCCGAGCTTGCTGCCTGGCAGGAACGCCATTTCGATGTTTTCTCCGATCACTCGCGAGAACATCTTGATCATTCCGGCGACGACTTCGTTCATGTCCAACACACGCGGCTGCAGCACCTGCTTTCGGCTGAAGGCGAGCAGCTGGCGAGTGAGCGAAGCAGCTCGATCCGCCGCTTTTTCGACTTGCTCGGCGCTGTGCCGCAGCGGCGCTCCTTCCGGCAAGCGTTCGAGCAGAAGTTGAGCGTGCCCCTTCACCACCATCAGGAGGTTGTTGAAATCGTGCGCCACGCCCCCGGCGAGTTCGCCTACGGCCTGCATTTTCTGGGCCTGCCTTAGCTGGTCCGTCAGGCGCTCGCGATCGGTGACGTCCAGGGCCACGCCGATCACGCCCCGGATGACGCCATCCTCATCTCGCAGCGGTTGCACGTGGGACTCGAAAGACCGCGTCTCCCAGGTGGTCTCAAATGCGATGGCCTCGCCCGCAAGAGCCTTTCGGTGTGCCGAAATCGCGGGGAACTCCGGATCCGTCGTGCGAAAGAAATCCAGTAGCGACAGGCCAACGGCTTCGCGAGCGGCAAGTCCCACGGCTCCGAGTCCAGCACCCATTGCGGATTTGATTCGAAGCTGCGAATCCGCCGTCCACAGAATGGCGGGCATTTTGTCGACCATAACAGAAAGCCGAGTGCGTTCTTCGTGCCGCTCGCTTTGAACTCGCTGCAAATCATCGAGCATTCCATTGATTGATGCGGCCAAGTGGGCCAGTTCGTCTTTACCTGAAACTCGCACCCGCGCCGATAGGTCGCCGCTGGCACCAATTTGAGTGATATTTTCGCCCAGGTCCGCGACTCGCGAGATCACGAATCTTTCGAGCAAGTAGAGAGTTACGGCGCCGAACGAGAAGCCCGCGGCCAGCAGCAGAAGCATAAACTGCAGCAAGCTCGTCTGACCCTGCTTGTAAATATTGCGGGACAATACGATTCTCAAAACGGCCACCGGTTTGCCGTACACATCGCGCAGAATTTGATAGGCGGCCAACGAATCACCGCTCAATGGGTGCACGAAAATGGAGCGATTCGCAGCCAGCGCATTTTCTGCCAGGGTGATCGCGGGATTAGGCGATTTCGCGTCCATCCGGTCGATTTCAACTTGAAGGTGCGTGATTGCTCCCAAGCGCACGAGCTCGTCGGCATCCAGGGCGCGGCCCATAATCACCGTTCCGGCTGTGGGGCCGTTCGCAGAACTGGTGAGCACCGGGCTCGAATCGATCAGTACCGGTCCCGACGCGAGCATCAGAATTCCGGTTATGTCGGTTGTGCGATTCCGATGAACGATCAAAGGGGAATCAGGCTGAAGATCAAGATCGAGGTCCGCGGGAACTGGCGCCTCCGACATTGTGGCCAAGTCAAATCCACGCATCAGCAATGGCTGACCTTGGCCGTCGAGAACGATCGCGAAGTTGACGCGGAGTTGATCGAAGGTTGCCGCCGAGAATTCGGTTGATAAGCGGCGCTGATCCCGGTCGCGTACGGCAGCATACGTCTCATCCTGGTTGGCATACTGACGCGCGCTGCGACGCAGTGTTTCGATCTCATTCGCTAGGCCGCTGGATGCCTGATCGAGATTCTGACGCGCGAAATTGCCTTCCAGGTTAGAAAATCCGCGAAGGAGGACGGCGCGCGATAGTGTGTAAAGGCCAGCGACCAGCGCGACGAGAGCCGCGAGGACGATGAAGAGAGTTTTTCCCCGAAGGGATGTCCGGAATTTCAGTGGCATGGCCGGGACGGTCGTCAAAACCCCGAATAGTCAGTATACGGAACTCGGCTGCGGGCAGGATTGGGGCGTGCCCAGACGTACACTCTGCTGCACGTGAGGTCTTGCCCGCAGATTCAACTAGCGGTCGGCTGAGCGACGGATTACCCTGAAAGCATCACTTGGTCTCGAAAGCATCTTGGGCCGCGACGTTGGCATCTGTCGATAGAACGGCCGGGAGGGGTCATGAAAAGCCGCGCAGTGGGGATTCACGTAGCGATAGCAGCGGTGCTGGCCCTTGGATGTTCCGTTGCGGTACACGCCCAACAAGCGGGCTCGACGTCGTCGCAGCAACCTACCATTCCTTGCCAAACGCACAATTCGGACGACGCGGCACCCAATTCTTCTTCCAGTTCAGCAGACCCGGCAAAAGCATCGGCCAATGCTCTATGTGCAGTTGCAACGCCGAGTGCACCAAGCGCAGCGCCTGCAAAGGCGGCGCAGGTCCAAGTCCCCGCTGGCACGCATATTCCCTTGGTGCTGCACAATGCTATTTCCACGCGCAGCGCGCGACCCGGCGATCCCGTTTACTTCGAGACGCTTTTTCCAGTGATCATCGATGGACACGTCGTAATCCCTGCCGGATCGTACGTGAGCGGTGAGGTGACGCAATCGAAGCGTCCGGGGCGAGTAAAAGGACGCGGCGAGCTGGCGATCAAGTTGACGACGATGATTTTGCCCAACGCCTACATTGTGAAGCTCGACGCCGCGCCGGGTGGGAGCGTGGGGACGGGCGGAAACGAGTCCATCAACGGCGAAGGAACGATTAAGGGCGATAGCGACAAGGGATCGGATGCGGGCACGGTGGTGCGTTCCACCGCCGAAGGCGCTGGCATCGGAGCGGCTGTGGGTGCCGCGTCGGGTCACATCGGCGAGGGCGCCGGGATCGGCGTCGGGGCAGGCGCTGCGGCGGGCTTGGCGGAAGTGCTGCTGTCGCGAGGTCCAGAAGCGGAGCTACCGCGAGGGACGACGCTCGATGCCGTGCTCGACCGGCCGGTATACCTCGATTCTGACAAAGTCCAGTTTACCGGTCCTGGCCAGGCCTCCACGATGTCCGGGCCACCCGATCGCGAGCCGCAGAGGCAGCGGAATCCATTCTAGCAACGACGCCGAAAGGAAAACTGGCGACTCCGAACACAGACTTACACGGCGGCGTGAGCTTTCGATTCCACATCAGCAAATCGCAGCGGTGAAAACGCCGAGACATCGAATGAAGGCTGGCCTCGAACGATCCAGTCACGCATCAGGCGCGCCGTGATTGCGGAGAGCAATATTCCGTTGCGGTAGTGGCCGGTAGCGATCAACAGTCCATCGCAGCCCGCAGGGCCGAGAATCGGCAGATCGTCTGGAGTTCCAGGCCGAAGACCTGACCAAGTTTCAACCATCTCGGCTCCAGCAAGGCCCGGGCATAATTCCAGCGCGTAGTCGAGCAGCTTACGCATGCCTGCAGGCGTGACGCGCTTTTCGAAACCAGCATCTTCGAGCGTGCTGCCGACAACGACGCAGCCGTTTTTGCGCGGCACTAAATAGCAGTGCTCCGAGCGAAGCACTCGGCGGATGATCGGACGATCCGGGCGCAATGCAAGCATTTGCCCGCGCACGGGACGCGTGGGCGCGCAACCCAGCAGGGGAGTGTCGGCGGCGAGTTGCCCCGAATAGCATCCCGCAGCCAAAATCACCGTAGACGCCTGGATTCTCTCGCGCGCGACCGAGACTCCGGTGCATCTGTTTTGCTCGAAGAGCAGGCTTTCAACCGGGCAATTTGATCGGATTTCAACGCCCCGAGATTGCGCGGCAGCGAGCAGCGCGGCCATAAGCGCGCGGGGTTCCACGCTGCCTTCCTCGGGAAGCCACGCGACCGCCTGCGCCGACGGAGTGATCGTAGGCTCCCATTGCCGGATCGTCTCGACTGCGATGGCTTCGGTCGAAATCCCCAGATCACTATTTGCGGAGACCAGCTGATCGCGCTCCGTTTGACCGTGCGGTGAGAGAAACACCGTGAGGGCGCCTTGG
>JASHRI010000345.1 GCA_030037435.1 Candidatus Acidiferrales bacterium
AAGTAAAAAGCGACGGCGCGGGCACGATCCCGGCAAAGAAACTTCTCGAGCTGGTCCGCTTGCTGCCCGATGGCGAGATTCGTTTCAAGCTACTCGAAAATCATTGGGTGCAGGTTACTTCCGACCGCAAGCATTACAAATTGGTCGGGATGTCGAAAGATAATTTCCCACAGCTTCCGAGCTTTCCACACGCCCTAGTAAAGATTCCGGCGAAATTACTCGCCAACGCCATCGCCAAGACTACTTTTGCGATTTCACTGGAAGAATCTCGCTACACGCTCAACGGCGCGCTCTTGGTGCTCAAGCCCGCGTCGCTGACGATGGTCGCGACGGATGGCCACCGTCTAGCCATGGTTGAGTTGGATTATAAATTCGAGGGGTTTACTTCCGAGGCTCGCGTCCTGATTCCCAAGAAAGCGATGAACGAAGTACAGCGTCTCGCAGCCGAAGCGGGCGATGAAGATTTCGTGGAGTTTGCGCAGGATGAAAGCCATCTCTTTTTCAAATTTGGCCGCCGCCTGCTCACTTCGCGCAAGTTGACCGGGCAATTTCCGAATTACGAAGCCGTACTGCCGCGTGACACGAATAAAACCGTGGTTCTTGAGCGCGCCGAGCTTCAGGACGCGCTCCGCCGTGTTTCGCAGCTTGCCGACCAGCGCTCACACGCCGTCAAGTTTGTCCTCGCTAAGGAAGGCCTGGAAGTTTCCGCATCTAGCCCGGAATACGGCGAAGCCAGGGAAGCAATCGAGAAGGAATTCAAAGGCGACCCCGTCACCATCGGTTTCAACGCTCAGTATCTCTTGGATTTTCTCGCTGCTGCCACCGATGGCCCGATCAGCTTCGAGCTGAAGGACGATCAATCTGCGGGCCAGCTCCGCCCGGTCGGTGACGATTCCAGCCGTTACCGCTACGTCGTCATGCCCATGCGCATCTGACCTGGCGTCGAACTCATCGTTGTAGTTCCCGCTTTCGATGCCTTCTGCCCTCGGAGAATTCGCATTTTTCGTCGCTTCAGTGATTCCTTCACTCTACTTCTCCTCTCACGCACGTCATCATCGTAAGCTACTGATCCTATGGAATATACTCCCACTTCTCGAGTTGAGATTCGCCTTGTGAATCCTGCCTGCTTCCGGTAAAATTTATCTCGTTTCAGATTCCTCCTGAAAGGCACTTTTGTTCGGCCTACAAGCTGTTTGCGCGGGGCGCCCGCGCCAGAACGGATGCGCCCAGATTCGCGCCGCAGAGATGGCCGAGCGCCCCCTATCCGCGGGGGAAGTAAAGCTCCGCCGCGCCCCTCCGATGATTCGGTGTGGGGCGGGATGGAGCCCAGAAAAACCCTTCGAGTCCCAGCTCGAACGAGATCGTTCGTGCCAGAGGGGCCAATGGGCAAGGCCAGTGTCGGGCACATTCCGCGCGACCGCCTTCCCGAAAAAAAGTTTTGTTTCGTCCTGTTCAGGCTCGCCTTGAAGTGAGCGGCCAGTCTGAGTGCTGAAGGTTAAGCCTGAGCAATCGCGGCTTGCCTTGAGCAGACGCAAGACGATAAGCCTGAAGTTTTTGATCGGCGTCACAACTGAGGAGAAGCACGATCCATGGGTGACAAAGAGACTCCGGCCGCCAAGGGCCCAGGGCACAAGTACGACGCGACTTCGATCAAAGTTCTCGGTGGACTCGAGGCCGTCCGCAAGCGCCCCGCGATGTACATCGGTTCTACGGGCGAGCTCGGCCTGCACCACCTCGTTTGGGAAGTTGTGGATAATTCTGTCGACGAAGCCATGGCCGGTTTCTGCGACGAGATCAACGTCGTCGTTCACGACGATAACAGCGTCACCGTGATCGACAACGGCCGGGGCATTCCTGTCGACATGCACGCCACGGAAAAAAAGCCCGCGGCCGAAGTTGTGATGACCGTGCTGCACGCGGGCGGAAAATTCGATAGCGACACCTACAAGGTTTCCGGCGGCTTGCACGGCGTGGGCGTTTCGGTGGTCAACGCGCTTTCCGACTGGCTCGATCTGGAAATCTGGCGCGATGGCGAGGTCTGGGAGCAGTCGTACGAAAAGGGCATTCCTACTTCGAAATTGAAGTCTTCGGGAAAGACGCGAAAAACGGGCACGAAAATCACGTTCCACGCGGACCCGTCGATTTTCTCGACCACCACATATAGCTTCGACACGCTCTCCCAACGCCTTCGCGAGCTCGCCTTCCTCAACAAAGGCCTGAAAATCACTCTTGAAGATGAGCGCACCAGCGCGGGCAAAAAGACGGAATTTCGTTTCACCGGTGGTATCTCGGAATTCGTCAAGCACCTGAATCGCGGCAAGCAAACCCTGCATGATTCGCCGATTTACATGGAGGGCAAGCGCGGCCAGGTGGACATCGAAATCGCGCTGCAATACAACGACAGCTATGCCGAAAGCATCTTCGCCTTCGCTAACACCATCAACACCGTCGACGGCGGCACGCACCTAGCCGGGTTTCGTTCCGCGCTCACACGCACGATCAACTACTACGCGACCTCGACCGGCATGCTGAAGGAGCAAAAGGACGAAATCTCGATCACGGGCGACGATGTACGCGAGGGGCTGATTGCCGTCGTCTCCGTCAAGCTGCCGCAGCCACAATTCGAGGGCCAGACCAAGGGCAAGCTGAATAGCGACATCAAGGGGCTGGTCGAATCCCTCGTCAACGAGAAGCTTGGCGAATATTTCGACAAGCACTCTTCGATCGCGCGAAAGATCATCGGCAAATGTATCGACGCGGCGCGCGCCCGCGAAGCTGCGCGCAAGGCGCGCGAACTCACGCGCCGCAAATCCGCGCTCGATTCCTCCGGCCTGCCCGGAAAGCTCGCCGACTGCCAGGAACGCGATCCTGCCCACTGCGAGCTTTTCATCGTCGAGGGCGAATCGGCCGGCGGCTCGGCCAAGGGCGGACGCGACCGCCGCTACCAGGCCATCCTTCCGCTCAAAGGCAAGATCCTCAACGTCGAAAAGGCCCGCTACGACAAGATGCTCGGCCACGAGGAAATCCGCGCCATCATCACGGCTCTAGGCACCGGCATCGGCAAGGATGATTTCGATGCAGCCAAACTCCGCTACCACAAAGTGATTCTGATGACCGATGCGGACGTAGACGGCAGCCACATCCGCACCTTGCTGCTCACCTTCTTTTTCCGCCACATGCGCGAGCTCATCGACAAGGAGCACGTTTACATCGCCCAGCCGCCTCTGTATCGCGTCAAGCGCGGCAAAATGGACCGCTACATCCGCGACGAGCGCGAATTCTCGCGCGAGCTGATGAAGCGCGCCACCGAAGAACACGTCGTCAAAGGCAAGAACGGCAAGTCGCTTGAGGGCGGCGACCTCACTCAGTTCCTGCTGAATATTCAGGAGTACGAACAGGTTTCCGCCAAGCTCGGCCGGCGTCTGCGCGATCCGCGCCTGGTGGAGCTGCTGGCCGAATCGGAACTCGAGAAGAAAACTGATTTTGCCGACAAGAAAAAGCTGCAAGAGTTGTTGAAGGAAATCGAAAAATCAAAGATTGAAATGGAAGCGAAGCTGGCCTTCGACGAAGAGCACAGCTTGCACGAGCTGGTGCTGAAGAACGGCGGAGAAAAGCGGATCAATTGGGCCCTCGCCGCCAGTCCTGAGTACAAGCGTCTGCGCACGTTGCACCAGGCCATTGCTGACAGCGACAAGCCGCCCTTTACCATCACCCACAATGGCGACAAGGCCACCAAGGCTACGGCCACCGAGCTCCTCGACTACGTTCTCGAAGACGCGAAAAAAGAATTCACCATCACGCGCTTCAAGGGGCTGGGCGAAATGAATCCCGAGCAGCTTTGGGCCACCACGATGAACGCCGAGTCGCGCACGCTGCTCAAAGTGCGTCTCGAAGACGCCGTCGCCGCCGAGGAAATTTTCGCCACGCTGATGGGCGAAAACGT
>JASHRI010000346.1 GCA_030037435.1 Candidatus Acidiferrales bacterium
TCGCGCCACTCTATTTTTTCAAATATACGATTCTCAAGTTCGCCGGACGAGACGACGCTTGCCGCAAAGAATGTCAATTCGAGCGGCTCTGCCGCGCCTTCATATTGATGGCGCGTGCGGTAGAGTTCAGGGCCGATTTCAGCCGTTGCGCCGAGCTCTTCGTCGAGTTCACGCGCGAGAGCGGCTTGCGGCAGTTCGCCGGGCTCGATCTTGCCTCCAGGGAATTCCCAGAGAAGTTCGAACGTGTCGCCGCGACGGCGCTGACAGGCCAGCAGCTTGCCGTTTGACTCGATGAGAGCTGCGACGACTCTTTTCACGTATCGCCTCGCGTGCCGACTGAGCCACCCTGCCAGATACAAAAACGCGCCGGAGAGCAGGAACTCGCCGGCGCGCTTTCGAGTGAATACGAGTTACTGAGCGGCTTCCACCTTCTTAAGCGACGCCTTCGGAATCTGCCAGATGATGGCGGAGTCGTCGGCATTGTGCGGGAAGAACTGAGCCGACTTCTTGCCGGAAGGCAGCAGGACGATGTCCGCGCGCCGGTTATAAGCCAGCCAATCGCCACGCGTATTGCGCAGACGCGCGCGAGGAGGCGGGTTTGGGTTGGTGCCCTCGAGGTCCTTGACGGCGGCCCGTTCGAGCGGGCGATCCTTGCCATATGCGGCGGTCTCGATCTTGTCCGCCGAGATGCCCTGATCGACCAGATACTGCTTGATTCGCTCGACGCGGCGCTCGCTCAGGTCCTGGTTATACGGCTTGGACCCGCGGTCGTCCGCGTGGGCCTCGATCGAAAGTTTGGCGTCCGGATCGTACTCCAAATACTTCTTGAAGCCGTCCGCAAGGGTGGCCAGCGCCAGTTGCTGGCTGCGCACCAATCCGACCTGTGGATTACGCTTGTCCGGATAATCGGTTGGGTAAAAGATGCTCTGCAATGTGACGGCTGGAATCGGCTCGACAGTGCCGACGATGTGCACGGCGGCGTTCTGGCTGGATGATCCGCCGCAGACATTGGTGGCATTGAGAGCGTAGTTCTTGGTTTCGTCGATGTTGCGGGCTGGCTGGCCTTCGGCGACGGATGAGGTGTCGGCTGGCACCGGCATAACAGTTTGGTTGCCACTGGCGTCGACCTTTTGCCCGTCAACTGTGACCGAATCCGCGTTCGAAGTTTGCCAAGTCAGAGTGGACGAATCCTGCTGCACCACTTTGTCGCCAATCTTGCGGTAGTGGACTTCGGCGGGATTCGCATTGATGCTGGCGGTCACCGTGGTGTTCACGTTGACGGTGGCAGAATTCTTGACCGTTCCTCCAGGACCGGTGGAGGTGAAGTCATAGTTGGTGGTCGCGTGGGGCGATACTGACTGGCTGCCGGAGTTAGCCACGGTCCCGATCCCGCTGATGTTCGAGTCAACGGTCTCCGCGGTCTGCCAAGTCAGATTGCTTGACTGGCCACAATTTATGTTGGGGTTCGAAGCCGTAAAGCTGCCGGTCACCGGAGCCACGGCGATCAGGGCGCTGGCGACCCCTGCCTTGAAGCGAGCCACGTCCTTGAGTTTCTCGCCGCGCTTCCAGTTGACCGTCTTCTGTTTATTGCTGCTCATGTAGACGACGGTCTTCTTGTTGGTCTCGATGTTGACGTCGCCGGACCACACGGTCTTGCCTTGGTGGGTGACCGTGATGTGGTGAGTACCCGGCGGAAGCAGCAAGTTCTGGTGCCACCACCAGTCGTGGTTCATTTCATCGACGTGGCCGACGAAATACCCCGGGGTTGTACCGTTCGACAGGACGGCAGCGCGAGGGTTACCCTCCAGCAGCAGGTCCCCGAAGGGGCCGCTAACGGTTCCGCCGACCGGATCCAGCTTCACATCAAGAGGGGTCGATTTCTTGGCCTCGATCGTCACATCTTGCGTGGACATCTTGAAGCCGTAGTTGGCTACTACGACTGTATGCTTACCAGGGCTGAGCGATATCGACTGGCTTCCTTCTCGAATCGCATTCCCGTCCACGAAAACATAGGCCTGTTTGGGGGACACTTTAATCTTGAGTTTCCCATCCTGCGCGAAGCCGGCAGTCGCGCCTAGCGCGATGGCCATCACGAGGGAGAGGAGGTATCCGAGTCGTCGCATCTGAGTTTCTCCTGAAGTTTTCGGTAGGCGGGTTGAAGAACCATTCTCTCGCGCCCTGACGAGAGAATCTAGGCTAGGAAGCCTATGATCATCCTCTAAGCTCCCTCCTGTCAATCAGATTCGAAAAAAGGGCGAAAGGTTGCGAAGTCTTTCTGACTTTTGCACACGCAAGTCGCGTGGCAAGTGAGTGTTGCGATCATGCATGCTATTGAGTGTAAGTCGCGCAGGATTATACTGTCTTGCATGTTCAGCGAAACGCTCCTCGAGCATTTTAGGAATCCGCACAACGTTGGCGACCTTCCCGGCGCGACCACGACGGTGAACGCCACCAATCCTGTGTGCGGGGATGTGCTGCGCCTTGGCGTGCGCCTGGAGCAAGGACGTATCATCGAAGCGAAGTTTAAATGCCAAGGATGCACCGCGGCGATCGCCGCTGGTTCGGTGCTCACTGATGCGTTGATCGGCAAAACACCTGGGGAGGCTCGTAGGATTGCCCCACAGGAGATTTCTCAGGTTCTCGGTGGACTTCCTCCCGCCACATTTCATGCGGCGCAACTCTGCGTCGACGCAATCGCGGCGCTGGTTCGCAACCTCGGCTGAGCCCACCACACGGCCAAGCGGGTTTGGCGACCGCTCTCAAATCTCACTTGGTCGCGTTGCGAAGAGTTTCGGGATCGTTGAGGTTCAGCGTCACGCCTTCTTCCTCTGTTGCCAGTTCGCTGACTTCGGTAGCGTGCGCCCATACTACTTGCCGCGCTCCTACCTCGGGCGAAGCATCTAGCAGCTCATCGTAGAGTGTGGCGTGAAATATCAATGGATGACCGCGGCGGCCACGATACACCGGCAGCACAATTCTGCGTCCGCTTGAATCGAATTCACGGATTAGTTGGTCCACCAGGGCCGCCGAAATGATCGGATGATCCACCGGGCAGAGGAGCAAGCCGGCCGTTGCGCTTGGCGGCAGGCTTCGGATCGCAGCTTGAATGGAAGAGAGCTGCCCCTGCTGCCAATCGCGGTTTACGACGATGGCTTCGCTCTGGTTCGCCAGCCTCGCGCTAATTTCGTCAGCATGAGCACCCACCACAATTCGCAAAACGCCGGCGCGAGGATGGCGCGTGACTTCGAGGAGGTGCTCAAGGAACGTCTTGCCGCGATATGGGAGCAGGGCTTTTGGAGTGCCCATTCGGCGAGATTCTCCCGCGGCCAGTATCGCCACAGCCAGCGGCAGGGGGCGCCGCGCACCCGTGATCGGATTTTCTTCGGCGGCCGTCCCACTAGGGCCAGTCATTTGGGAATTAGTCGTGGTGGACGGCAGTTTGCATGAGCTTCACAGCTTTGTGTGGCAAATTCGCGGCATTGCGACGAACGGCGATCAATTCAGCGGTGATGCTGACGGCGATCTCTTCGGGCGAGAGCGCGCCAATGTCGAGTCCTACGGGTGCGTGGACGCGCTCGAATTCGTCGGCGCGGTAGCCTTCTTTTTCCAGCGCCTTGTAGACCGATATCACTTTGCGCTTGCTGCCGATCATGCCGATGTAACGCGCGTCGGTTCGCACGGCCCAGGCCAACACGCGCATGTCGTCCTTGTGGCCGCGCGTGACGATCAGCAAATAGCTCGAACCGTTGGGCCGCAACTTCTGGAAAGCCTCGTCGTAGGTGGTGTAGATCGCGCCCGCCATCGGGAATCGCTCCGAATTGGCGAAAGCTTCGCGGTCGTCTGCCACTCCGATGGCGAATCCCGCAGCGCTTGCGACGCGCGCGACGGAAAGCGATACGTGCCCGCCGCCGAAGATATGGAGGATCGGCTGCGGTAAGACTGGCTCGACAAAAATTTCGAGCGTGCCGCCGCAGATCAGTCCGGCATCGTAAGCCGCGTCCTGATTCAAGCTGAACGTCATCTTGCGAGGCTGCTCGAGCTGCATCACTTCCTTGGCCGCCGCCCAGACTTCGGCTTCGACGCAGCCGCCGCCGATCGTTCCCGCTATCGAGCCGTCTTCGCGCACCAGCATCCGCGAGCTTTCGTAGCTCGGAATTGAGCCATTGGTATGTACGATCGTAGCCAGCGCGCCGCGCTCGCCAGACTTTCGCATTCGCACGACTTCTTCGAACAGGTCCATGTCGATTTTCCGAGCGTACGTCGCGCTGGGCGCCGCTGTCAATTCATTCGGCTCTTGTTGATTCGGTGCCAGCCCCGCACGCTTCAGTGGGCGGCGGTGGGCCAGTTGCCGATTATCCGACTAACCAAGAGTTGGCCCAGGTTAGTTGCCTACGGCCCCACCAAGCGCAATCGGAAGCGCTGATTAGAGGGTGCTGCGTCGACTGTCTGAACCGGCACGACTAATCAGGAGATTGTCACAAATCTGCGCACCTTATCACGCAAGTCCGAGTAGCTGGGTTCTCATCCATGTGGAGTTCGAATCTGCGGTGCGACAGGCCCCTTCTGCCATGCGGGACACATCGTTTGTTCGTAGACATTGTTCCATTCAGAAAGCGCGGAGACGCCCTCGATTGCGCGAAGCATCGCCCAAAGTTCAGGCGGTCCATTCTCGTTGTAGGAGACAACTTCATGGGTGTTTCCCATTCGAGTCACTCTCGTGGATTCGTCGTTGCCTTCGGTGGTGAAGCTGCCGTCGGGATTCATCTCGTAGTCACGTTTAAACTTCTAAAATCCCCCTTTTTGCAGAAGGGCCATCAGCTTTTCAAATTCGGGCTTCGGAATAGTGCCACGCTTTACCTGGCAATACGTTGTGCGGTCACTTGGGGTACGCTTGCGGCAAAGCTCAGTGAAAAGGGTTGAATTCCCATCCTCATCTAGAACAAAGCGATGGCGGTGACACAAGATTGCGGTTGCCGAAGACTCGTAGTCGATTTGCGAGATATCCTCCGCGCTTGGCAGCGCGGATGAAGCGTTTGGCGCTTGCGCCTCGGCGTGAGGCAAAGTCAGTAAGAGCGCAAAGGCGAACGGCGCGAGTAGTTGTTGGAGCCGCATCTGATAACCGTGAAGTAAGTGCCTTCGAGAACTTTAGGCGAATCCTGCGTGGCCGCCAATAGTACGGGTTCCAAAGTGGCAAGGTCCTGAGAAACGCGGTAATCGGAAACTGAGCCGACTACCCAACGGGCCGCTTGTCTGGACACCCTTGGTGCGCGATGCTACTTTGTTGCGCGCTGCACACACTGGGAGGTCGTTCATGAAGGCGGTGATTTTTTCCGAGCATGGCGGTCCCGAAGTCCTGCGCTACACCGACCTTCCCGAGCCTGCCATTGGACCGAACGAAGTTCTAGTTCACGTTCGCGCCTGTGCGCTGAATCATCTGGACCTCTGGCTTCGCCGCGGACTTCCCGGTCGAACGATGCCGTTTCCACACGTCGGCGGAAGCGATATCTCCGGTGAGGTCGCCAAGGTGGGAGAGGGCGTCAAGAATGTGCGCGTGGGCGAAAAAGTGCTGCTCGCGCCGGGGCTTTCGTGCGGTCAGTGCGCGCACTGCCTGGCCGGCCGGGACAACTTTTGCAAGGACTACACGCTCTTTGGTTCGGGCGTCCACGGCGGCTACGCAGAGTTCGTGAAATCGCCAGCCGTGAATGTCATCCCCATCCCGGGGAATCTTACTTTTGAGGAAGCCGCGGCGATTCCACTCGTCTTCCTGACGGCGTGGCACATGCTGTTCACCCGCGCCGGTCTTCGACCGGCCGAAGAGGTGCTGGTGATCGGTGCGAGCAGCGGAGTGGGAACCGCCGCGATTCAAATCGCCAAAGCAGCCGGCGCGCGCGTGATTGCTGCGTGCACCGCGGAAGCCAAACTTGCGAAAGCGAAATCGCTGGGGGCGGATGAAGGCGTGCTCGCCACAGGCGAATTCGCCAGGGAAGTGAAGCGGCTGACGATCGGGCGTGGGGTGGACGTGGTATTCGAGCACGTCGGACAGGCTACGTGGGAGCAAAGCATCTACAGCCTCACCGCTGGCGGCCGTCTGGTGACGTGCGGAGCCACCACTGGATTCGACGGCAAAATCAATATCGGCTATCTCTTTGCCCGCCACCTTTCGATTCTCGGGTCGTTTATGGGAAGCAAGGCCGAGCTCTTCTCGGTGCTAGAGCTTTTCAAGCGCGGTCTGTTGAAGCCGGTGATTGATTGCGTTATGCCGCTCGAACGCGCCGCTGACGCTCACAGGCGCCTCGAAAATCGCGAGCAATTCGGCAAAATCGTTCTGAAAGTGTAAAGGGTAAAAGGGTCATCGGATGAAAACACGCAATCTTGGCAAATCTGGTCTGCAAGTTTCGCTGGTCGGTCTCGGCTGCAACAATTTCGGTTGGTACGTGGACCTGGAATCGGCGCGTGCGGTGGTGCACAAAGCCGTAGATTCGGGCATCACGCTTTTCGATACCGCAGACATTTATGGCGGCAATGGCGCGTCCGAAACGATGCTCGGCCAAATCCTTGGCGAGAAGCGCAAGGACATCATACTCGCCACGAAATTTGGCATGGCCATGGACCAATCAGGCACGAAGCAGGGAGCATCGCGGCGCTACATCATGGCTGAAGCGGAAGCGAGCCTAACGCGACTTCGCACGGACTGGATCGATTTGTATCAAGTACATCAGGCCGACCCTCGCACGCCAATGGAAGAGACTCTGCGCGCGCTTGATGATCTGGTGCAGCAAGGAAAGGTGCGCTACATCGGCTGTTCGAATCACAAGGCATGGCAAGTAGCCGACGCTAAGTGGATCGCGCACGATCGCCGCCTCTCCGCGTTCGTTTCCTGCCAGGACGAGTACAGTCTTCTCGCTCGCGACCCGGAGCGTGAGCTAATTCCGGCGATGCAGAATTTCGGCTTGGGGCTTTTGCCCTATTTCCCACTCGCGTCGGGGCTGCTGACGGGAAAATATAAGCGCGACAAGACTCCCGAAAGCGCGCGTCTGGCAAAAAACAAACGGTTGGCCGACCGTTACGTCAACGACGCGAATTTTACGATAGTGGAACAGCTCGAAAACTTCTGCGCGAAGCGCGGCCACACACTTCTCGAACTGGCCTTTAGTTGGCTCGCCGCGAATCCCGTGGTTTCGAGCGTCATCGCAGGCGCCACGAGGCCGGAGCAGATCGAGCAGAACGCGAAGGCGGTCGATTGGGAGCTGACACCGGAAGATCGCGCGGAAGTTGACCGCTTGACGAAGCGAGCAGCCTAGCAGCTATGCGCCGCGAAACTACCAGCGTCTCGCAAGAGGACTATCTCAAAGCCATTTGGGAAATCGTTCAGGAAGAACAGGTGCCGATCAGCGCGCGGTTGGCCGAGGATTTGGGAGTCACGCCACCGGCCGTGACTGCCGCTTTGAAGCGTATGACGCGCACCGGCCATCTTCGCGTTCGCCGCGATGGGCGCATCGAACTGACGCCAAAAGGGAAGGGGGCTGCGCAGCATCTCGTGTTGCGCCATCGGCTTGCCGAAAAGCTTCTCACGGACGTAATTGGCCTTCCCTGGTCTCGCGCACACGAAGAAGCCGAACGTCTAGAGCACGGCATTTCGCCCGAAGTGGCGCGGCTGCTACTTCGGCGCTTTGGCCGCGACGGCCGCTGTCCGCATGGGGTGCCGCTTTTCGGAGGCATGTCGCGCCTGCGACGCAAGCTGGGTGCGTTTCGCCTCTCCGAGGCAGACATCGGCCATACCTACGAAGTCCTTCGCGTCTACGAGAAGGATCCGCGTTTTCTGGAATTTCTGGAGGAACGCAAGTTGCGGCCGTCGGCTCGCCTGCGCGTTCTAGGCCGCGAGTATGACGAAACAATGGCGATCACTGTGGGCGGCCACGGCTCTGCACGCGTTCATTTGGGCAAACCTGCCACGGAAAGAGTTTGGGTCCGGCGCGTGTCCTGATGGGTCGCAGTTGAATCCTGC